>NZ_JASJOU010000013.1 GCF_030068605.1 Xanthocytophaga agilis | reverse complement strand
AAGCATTGTTGGTGGTTATAGTGAAGGTGATCACCTCTTCCCATTCCGAACAGAGAAGTTAAGCCCTTTCACGCCCATGATACTGCCTTCACCGGTGGGAAAGTAGGTCGCCGCCACTTTACTATTACTCTTTATTACTTCTAAGCCACTCGTTACGAGTGGCTTTTTTGTTTGTAACCATTCTTTCTATTCCGTTCCACAACTTTTATTTCTCAATCGCTACTTTTACATTGAAGCTCTCTATCTTTGTGACTTTATCAATTTAAAAAGCCACTAATGGCAAGAGAGCAAATATCAAATTTTCGGATGCTGGCCAAAACCATCGTTGGCCTGGAAGACATTTTAGCCAAAGAGCTACTTCAATTAGGAGCTCAAGAAATAGAAGTTCACAATAGAGCCGTTAGCTTTAGTGGTGATAAAGGGTTTATGTATAAGGCTAATCTGAACCTTCGTACAGCCTTACGCATTCTCAAGCCTATTAAGGAGTTCACTGTTCGGAATGAACAACATCTTTATAAAGAAATCCAAAAGATTTACTGGCCCGACTATCTAGATGTGACTGATACTTTAGCTATTGATTGTGTGTTAAGTACTGATCTTTTTAGTCATTCTCAGTTTATTGCTCAAAAGGCTAAAGATGCTATTGTAGATCAATTTAGAGATGAGTTTGGGGCTCGGCCTTCCGTAGAATTGGATAAACCTACGTTGCGGATAAACTTGCATATTAAAAACAATATCTGTACTGTTTCCTTAGACAGTTCAGGAGATTCACTACACAAGAGAGGATATCGGGATAAAACAAATCTGGCTCCCATTAATGAGGTCCTTGCTGCCGGATTAGTTCTTTTAAGTGGATGGGATAAAGAAGCTCCTCTTATTAATCCTATGTGTGGATCAGGCACTATTCTTATTGAGGCAGCTCTACTAGCTTGTAATATTCCTCCTGGCTATTATCAAGATGAATTTGGGTTTCAACGCTGGAAAGATTATGATGCTAATTTATGGGATAAGATTTATGAATCTTCTATGAAGAAAGTAAATACAAATAACATAGAGCTAATTGGTATTGAAATTTCACGAAATGTAGCACGGAAGGCAAAAGAAAATATAAAACGAGCGCAGCTAGATGATGTAATTACTATTTATAATGAACCATTTGAAGACTTTGAACCTACCTTTAAACCTGGAATTCTTATTGTCAATCCTCCCTATGGTGAAAGGATGGATCAGGATGAAGATATCAATGGTTTATACAAAAGTATGGGAGATACTTTTAAGAAAAAATACAGTGGCTCTACAGCGTGGATCATTAGTTCCAATATGGATGCTTTAAAGCATGTAGGGCTAAAACCATCCCGTAAAATTGTGGTATTTAATGGACCTCTTGAGTGTCGGTTTATGCGTTTTGATATGTACAGTGGTACAAAGAAAGGAGCGAAAACGGATCAATCTGCTACCTAAACTAAGCACTATCTGAATTTGGAATTAGTATGTTCTAAAAACAAATAAAATAGTAGTCTGTTTTTAGAAAGTTACAAAACATGTATCTTTCTGGCATATATTTTTCAATGCGTAACAGCATATCTTTTTACCAATTTATTTTAATACACTTATGGCAGCTTGCGATCCCGTATCATTTTCAGGAATAACTCCATCTGTTTTTGAAACCCTAAAAGGTGAATTAGCTAGAAAAGGTTTTAGTATCGAAGGTACCAGTGGCGTTATCAATGGTCCTTTTGGTATCTCTATACAATATTCCTGGGATGAAGCTACTCAGACATTGCACACAGAAGTGCTTGAGAAAAGTTTCTTCGTTTCCTGTGGACAGATTTATAGCCAGTTATCTGAGACTATAGACAAATTTACAGCTTAAAAGTTTGAAGAGGAAAACCTGTTACCGAGTTTTAAAAACTCAGCAACAGGTTTTTTATTTAATTATCATGCTATTGGCAATCCAGCCAAAAAGGAAGATACCAATCAAATAGATGGTACCTGTAGTTTCAATCCATGATTGGTTAAGAACTATACCTACCAGTGTAATAAAGCCTATAACTGCCAGACCTATTGTATAGAGTTTATATATACGTATTTCACGTGGCGTAATAGCGTCAAAGAAACGGGACAATGGAAGTACCATCGTCGCTCCAAAGATGGTTAGGGCAAGTAAAAGCAGTTCATCAGATATAAACCATCCTACAAGGGATAATATAGCAACTCCTAGTGAAGTACCTACCCAGTTAGCTCCTTCTTTTTCGTTGTCTGTCAGAATATGTTTGCCATATTTATCCAACCGCAAAAAGAGATTAAATAGTGGATTGATAATCCATGTCAGATAAATAAGAAAAGTCACTAAGACTGCAACAGGACGTAAAAACGGATATTGATCAGATGCCTTATTCAGGATTCTGTTGAGAATGTAGATACCAATAATGATTCCCCACTGTGTTTTTCCCTGATGCTTATTAAGCCAGAAAAAGAATTGCAGGAAAATTCGATACAGGAAATTTTGAGCTTTTAAGGCTTCCAGCATACCTGATCGCGCTATTTCCATAGTAGGGTTTAGCCGAAGTGCTTCTGCAAAATGAATCTTGGCTGCCTGCGGATTTCCTTGTTCCAGCTTTGCCCAACCTACATTGGCATGTGACCATGCATTATCCGGATCTTGCTCCAGTACATCTTCAATTGTAGCTAGCGCTTCCTGCTTGCGATTCAGTTTGGTCAGTGCCGTTGTACGAATATTAAGGCAACCCAAATGATTAGGATCTATGTTCAAACCCTCATCTGCATACTGCAACGCGTCCTGCCAGCGTTTTTGGTTCAGAAATATAATGGATAGTACATGAAAGAAGTCTGCTTCATGAGGATACATTTCAATTGCCTGTCGGATAAAACTTTCTGCCTCCTTATACTTTTCTAGTTCTGATAATACAATGGCATGAATATAGAGATTATAAGGTTCATCGGGTTCTATTGTAAGGAGAGTCTGTGTAATCTGTACTGCCTCAGCTTGTCGGTTCGTTTGTAATAAACAGTTTGCCAGCATGCGCATTGCTACTGTATTTTGAGGTTCCTGACCCAGCAGATTTCGTAACTCCTTTTCTGCCATATCATACCTGCTTTGTTCAATTAATACTTCTGCACGCTGTAAATGAGGATTTGCAATCATCGATATCGTTGTATAAATAAGTATAAGCCAATTTAGCTGCTTGTATTTTTCTGACTATGTTTACCATACCAGTACAGAACTACTATAGTGAGAACAATCCATGCCAGCAAAGGAACATTTTTCCCAAATATAATGCACAAGACAAGGAGAATTACTCCTATACCAATTAACTGTCCGGTTTGAACTACTTTTTGTTTTTCTGTCTGGTAGAGGTGTTTATGTTTCTTATGTGTATAGAGCCATAAGTCGGAAATATAAATTACCGGTTTCCATAAAGTGTTGAATAGGAACTGGAACAGGTAGAGGGAAATAAAAAACAACAAACATCCTAGAGGGAGTATGAGTAGAGCCCATACCATAGTTTGCTGTTTGAAAAAAAGAAATACAAATAATACAGCAATAAAGAGAAGTGAAAGTAGCGCATATCCATATTCTGTATGTGGCAATCGGGATGGGAGAGATAATAACCGATTAAATACAACATTTGCTGTACGACTGATTCTATATGGCCATTGTTTTTGTTTAATGGTTTTTCCCAGATGCTTTTGTACATCCTCATAAGATGGCTCAATACGCAAGGTTTCCTGTAAATGATATTCAGCTGCTTCATAGTCACCAAGATGCATAAGAGCAACACCTATGTCTCTTCTGAGATAAGGATTCTCTGGCTCAAGTTTAAGTGCTTGATTAATAGTAGCCCATGCTTCTTCCTTATGACCAAGCATAGAAAGTGAAAATAATCGGGCATCCAGACAATCTATGTGGTCAGGATCAAGTCGCAAGCCTTCATTGGCATAGATTAATCCTTCTTCATATTTTCCACGATGCTGATAGATTCGGGACAGGACCTCAAAATGCATAGCCCAGTCTGGCTCTAATTGAATGGCTGTTCGAATATGTTTTTCTGCCAGATCAAAATCCTTGATTCGTACCTCAACAAAGGCAGCCAGATAGTAAAAGTAGGCTCTGTCGGGTGCCAGATAGAGTAGCTTTTCAATCCATTGTTTTGCTTCACTGTATTGAGAAGATCCGGTAAGACTGCGAACCAGATTGGCTATGGCATCTACATGATCTGGTTCTGTTGTTAAAATCTTATAGAGTTCTTTGGCTGCCAGTTCATAACGTTCCTGATCAATCAGAACCTCTGCCCGTTTTAGAATAATGTCAGAAGAGTTAGACATTCGTTTGGTATTGATGGATCGCTGTTTGTAATGTATTAGATGTTATATAAACATAAACAGCAAATGAAATGAATGTGTAGTAGTTAAATCCTCTTCAGCCATATACAGATGAATTGCTGAAGAGGGCTATAGATCTAAAAATAACAGAAAAGTGGGTAACTCAGAATAAAATCAAACAAATGCTTTATTTCTTTATTTTCAGGTACTTTAAAATATCATCATACAAGCCACTCTCGTTGGCATATAACGCATAGTTTTTAGCTGCACTGAACCATTCCCGGGTTGTTGGTACATGGCGGCTGGTTGCAGCCTTTAAATCTTGTGTTGTTAATGGCATAGGACGGCCTGTTTTAAAGGACTCAGTGATCTTTGCTTCCACTGCAAGATCTACCACTGCTTTCAAATCAGCTCCTGAAAAATCTTCTGTAGCTTTGGCAATGGGCTCCAGATCTAGATTTTCTGTAGGTACTTCGCGAAGCAGTATCTGCAGGATTCCCAGACGTGCTGCTTTATCCGGAGGCTGTACAAATATCAGTCTGTCAAAACGGCCGGGACGACGGAAGGCTGCATCCAGGTACCAGGGCGAGTTGGTTGCTGCAAGGACGAGTACCCCTTCATTGGAGTATTCTACACCATCCAGTTCATTCAGAAACTGATTGATAAGAAATCTGCCTTCACTGCGACGCATATCTGAGCGACTGGCACCTAGTGCGTCTACTTCGTCAAAAAACAATACACAAGGAGCCTTGCGACGTGCCTGCTGGAATATCTGGTGCAGGTTTTTTTCACTGTTTCCTACCCACATATCCAGTACATCATTGATGCCAACAGAAATGAATCCTGCTTTGATCTCCCCAGCTGTAGCTCTAGCCAGTAATGTTTTTCCACAGCCAGGAGGGCCGTACATCAGAATACCTCCCCCAATCTTTTTACCATAAGCCTGATAAATCTGTGGATTCTGCATAGGGTAAATCACCTTCAGCGAAATCTCTTCTTTAACTTTATCCATCCCGCCTACTTCTTTGAACGTAACAGTAGGACGCTCCATATCTCTTTCAATAAAATCTTTTTCCGTTTCTTCCGAAGGCACACTCACTGAGACAGCCTGTCCACTGGTAGAAATGGCTTTATTCAACTTCTCTTCAAATTCTTTATCCTGCAGGTGTCCATTGCTGCTTATCGCTACTTTATAATGATCGTAGGCTTCTTTATAGGATTGTTTTTCAAACAAAAGCCTGGCATATAACATAAGTAGTGCGGCTTCGTTGTTTCCGAGAGACAACAATTCTTCGGTTACAACCAATGCTGCATCGTATTTTTTTAATGCATAAAATGTCTGAGCTAAACCAAGTTTTACAGATTCATTATGCGGATCATAGTTAAGAGTAGCTTTGTATTCCTGTTCGGCTTCTTCGTAGAGCATTTGACCATATAACATATCTGCAAGTTGTTTTCGCAGGACAACATTATTGGGAGAATAGGTTAAAGCTTCACGAAGGTTTTTTATAATGTCAGCGTAATTCATGTATTAACTTAATTAGTAGATGCTGGAAATAAACAGACTTCCTACGAATATATTCTTTTGAAGGAATGATTGTAAATTTTAGCAATGATTTTATAGATTTCCAAAAGTAATATTTTAGGTTAATGTAAAATTGTCAGTATTATTGTTCTGGAGAAGAAATTTTTATCAGATACTATGTACTTTCAAAAAGTATTGTCTTTCAGGATTCTAAATTATAGGATATAAAGATAACTCCGGTACATTCTGTTCAGATAAAAGATTGGTACTATTCCAAAGATTGGTCTGTTATTTGCTTATATTTGTCTGGTTACCTTTTAAAATAATCCAACATTAATAAGTACTTTATTTTGTAAGTGTTACCAGGTTTATCTTTTACTATTTTTGTTAACCTATGTCTTTATTTAAATCATCAAACCCAGCTCTGAAATCCTCTACCTTTGAGCAGATGGCTGGTACTGCATATGACTCTGATGTAATGACTATGCAGGGTGCTATTAATAAATCAGCTACATTGTTGATTATTCTTGTAGCTGCTGCTGGTCTTTCATGGTTTGCCATGTTATCAAATACTGCTTTGGGTTTTCCTATGATGATTGGTGGCGTATTTGGGGGATTACTGGTAGGGATTGTATTGACCTTTAAGAAAGAATGGGCTCCGTTCCTGGCTCCAGCATATGCTGTATTGGAAGGACTAGCTTTAGGTGCCATTTCTCTGCTATATGAACATGCGTTCTCTGGCTTAGTTTCGACAGCTATTGTATTGACTATCGCTGTATTTGCCGTAATGCTGTTTTTGTATGCAACACGTATCATTGAGGTTACTCAAAAATTCAGAATGATTGTAGTAGCTGCTACTGCCGGAATTGCTGTCTTTTATCTGTTAGCCTTTGTGTTACGATTCTTTGATATTGAAATGCCATTGATTCATGAAACGTCTACTATAGGAATTGTTTTTAGTCTGATAGTAGTGGTAGTAGCTGCATTGAATCTGGCTTTGGACTTTGATTTTATTGAGCAGGGAGCCCACCAAGGAGTTCCTAAATATATGGAATGGTATAGTGCTTTTGGATTATTGCTGACGTTGGTATGGTTGTATCTGGAGATCCTGCGCTTATTATCCAAGTTAAGAAGCAGATAGAACAATCCACTTTGATTTCTATAGATGGCGGGCAATCTCAGGATTGTCCGTTTTGTTTTATAGGCTATCCACAATGACAATCTGTTCATCTTAACTCAATATAGAATCACTAGAGTTAATCTAACTTGTCAGTCTCTTTTAGTTAAGGATGGGGATGGGGCAGTGACCTACGAACAGCATAATCCTCCTAATAATGCTAATAATGCTAATATTGAATAGGCGCCTACGTACTACCCAAGACAATCTCGTGTTTTATTCATAGCGAGCTGCCTCTTTTGTCTAACCGCAATATATTTTCTGCGCATGATTCACGGTAGGTTGCTGTTTGCGGTGAATTCCGATCAGATTTTGTTTTTGCGGTGAGTTATGCGCAAACATAAAAATGATCGGAACTCTAATCAAGATGAAAAGTGATTGGAGTTATAGGCAAGCTCTTCATTTAGTGAGCAGATTATGGTATCCTTATCAAAAAATAGTTTGCCATGAACTATGCGCAAAAAAATATCTCTAAAAGAATTGAGTTCTTTTAGAGATATTTGAAATGTTCCTTGTAATCGTAATTTGTTCTTACCTTACCATCTGTGGTATCCGTGTCTGTGTCTTGGATATACATACACCGGACGAGCAGGTACTACCACTACCGGACGAGGTCTGACAATGACAGCTGGTCTGGGTGCTACATATACAGGTGCAGGCGCATACACAACCGGAGGAGGAGGTACTGGACGTGCATACACTACCCGGCGTGGAGGAGGTGTTCCGATACGAACACTTACATATGTTTGTGAAAAAGCTTCCTGGGTTAAAACAACTCCTAATAAAAATACTAAACCAAAAAGAATGCGTTTCATAGTCGTGTTGTGTTATAGTTTATTGTTTAGATTACAAAAACTATGCAAAGGTTTAATACACTGGTAAACTTTTTTAGTTTATTCTTTTATGCTTTTCCTATTGATCTGTTTTATAGTTGATAATGAGGGATGTATTATTTTTTTACAAGCCCCAGCTTTTTCTTTAAGATCTCATTTTCCATTTTTAGCTGAGTTAAGATGAGTGTTTTTTCTTCTAGTTCAAGATTCGCTTCTTCAAGATTTTTAGTTTTGCGATACATTTCTTCCTGAGTAGTCTGCATCTCTTCCATATTTTGGCGCATTTCTTCTTCCTGGGCGCGTAAAGCTTCTGTTTGTTCCTGAGTATTCTCCAGTATAGCTTTCATCTTATCTGTTGTTTTTACATTAAGTAAAGCAGCTGCCAGAAATTCACCACATTTTTCCAGGAAAGAAACCTGATGGGGTTCAAAGCTCCCAAAAGTAGCAAGCTCCAGTATTGCTTCTGTTGTATCATTGTATCTCATCGGAACAATGATCAGAAAATTAGGGGTTGCTTCTCCTAGCCCTGAAGTGATATCTACATATCCCTGAGGAATTTCCCGAAGTAGAATCGTTGCACCTTCCAGATAAGCCTGACCTAGTAAACCTGTTTCTGCATTGATTCTCTTTTCAATGAATTTCTTTTTATCAAAGGCAAAACAGGCTGTCATGTCCAGATATTTTTCACCATATTGTTCTGTTACTACAAAAATGCTTCCTTGTTGAGCTTTTAGATATTTAGCCAGAAAACGGATGCACTCTTCAGCTAAAACAGACAATGTATTCTGGTGATTCCTTACCAGGGCTGAGAATTGTGCTAACCCTTCATTCACCCAGTTTCGGTTATCTTCTTCCTGCTTAACCTTTTTCATCTGCTCTCGCATTTGTAAGAGCTTCCCTGCCAGATTTGCCTGATTTAAAGATGCATTTTGTGTGGTCATTCCTGGCCACTCGACCTCATAATCTCCTTCAGAAATATGAGTAACGAAATTAGCTGCTGTGCGTAGGTTGACTATAGAGTTAGAGATAACTTCCTGTGCGTTTTTTACGTGAGTGGATGCTCCAGAATGAAAAAGATACTTTTGATTATTTGTTTCAAATTCATTAACCAGTTCTGCCCGTTGTGTTGCGTCCTTACGCAGGCGTAAAAAAATAAGGGCAATTGTTGGTAATCCTATCAGAATGATTAAAAACTGTATATAAATATTGCTTTGCATCGCCAGGTTGTATCGAAATTGTGCCTTTTGATGTAGTTCGTCTTCAAAAGTATGTACATACTTGATTGCTTTTTGATATACAGGGCCAATACTTGCTCCTTTATCTTTGTCAAACTCAGCCTTAAACTTCTCTATCTTTTCTTTTCTCAATAGATTAACCATGTATCCATGATAGTCTATGAAGTTCCAAATCACCGCTTTATACTGTTCAACCGCTTTCAGTCCTTCCGGATCTTGATAGTGCTGAACCGCTAGTAAGCTATCTAGCCTTTTAAAATTAGCTCTGCATAATTGCTCAATTTTCTCATGACTTATATACAGGTATTTTTCATTACGAATGATGGCATATCCTCGTATTGTAACATCAACATATCGGGTGATTTCATCATGAGCATAACGCAATTCATATTTGACCTGCTCTGTTTGTTTTTGTAAAGCAAGATTACTGTCGATGACACTACGGTTAAAGAAAATCAGACTGGCACCTACTACCAGTAGAAATGCAACAACTATCAATGTAATGTTAATGAGATTACCCCGGAGGGAGGTTACTATACGACTCATCTGAGAATAGGATATTAAGTTGAGGATGGTACCTATCTGAAAAGTATATGGTCGTAAGTACAGGCAAAAGTAGGAATGATTGTACGTGTCGCCAATCGTAAATAGTAAGTTTTGTTACATTTGTTTTGTTGGATACGTATTTGTAAATGAGTGCATTATGATTTGATAAGGAGAGATTTTACAATAAAGTAAATGAGTATAGAATAATAGTAGACTGCATTGTTTAAAGGTAATATGTAGTAATATCACGATCTGCAATACCTGGTTTACGCTGTCCTTCAATAGGAAAACATCCTGAGAATGGTATGAGTTAATAGAATGACATCCTCAGGATGAACAAAAAAAGAGCACTACACTAAGGCGGTTTTTATGAATGATCATCTTGCATAGGGCATTTCTTCTATATCCAGCGTAGTAAGTGCAGGGTTAAGTACTTTTTTGGTTATGACGACCCGAAAGACACGATTACCTGCTATATCAAACTCCCGGATATACTTACTCCGATCCTGTAGGGTTCGGTATACGGCAGAGTAATTTATTTTTACAGGCCATCCATTGAGAGCCAGCACTCCCGATAAACAGTCGATTGTTTTACTGAGGTTAGAAAAATAGGCATAATGAGGATCCTTTTTTCGGACGCTATTTAAGGTACCAATCGGAACGATTGTAAGCTCATAAATAAAACGAGTTTGAAGCGGCATAGCCATGTTTTTTGGAATTTATAGGTCTGTTCTTCTGTAAGTGTTAGTATTTTGAAAAATTATGCAATTATTTTTCAAATAGCAAACTTTTTGAACACATTTATCGTTATAAGACCATACCAGTTATTTAACTCCTTGACTCTCTTTGTGCAGGGAGTTTTTTATTTATTAATATATGTAATTTTTTCCACTATTTTCATTTTTTTGCTCTGTTGAGCTAAATTCTCTTCACAGAAAATCTACAGAATAGCCACAGCCTTCTCTTTCTGACCAGGGTTTATCACATTATTTCTGATAAAATTGAGTTATATATTACCTGAAAATACTTTCTGCTTTACCCTTTCCATTCATCTTCAAAACATTTAGTAATTTGCCGCAGTGATCAGATAATCAGTTAGCTTATGTCTTTCAATATATACATAAGAACCTGTTTGCTGTCTTAATAACATATCTCCACAAACAAATTTACTATTCTATATATTGTTATCTATGAGTGTATTTTTACCTTGTAATTATTTACGTATACTTTGCCTGATTGTGTTTGTTCTAATTGGTGGTGAATCCATAGCACAGCAAGTGAGTGCTGGAAATTGGCAGCAGCAGGCGATGTCGTTACGTAAAACTCTTGAAACCAAACATTATACATTACGTCCTGTTGACGATAACTTATCTGAACAAATTCTTTATCAGTTTATAGAAACTATTGATCCTCACCGACTGTATTTTCAGGCATCCGACTGGCAGTTGATGAAAGTATATCGTGCACAGATAGATGATGAATTAGCTGGAAAGGAATGGAAATTTCTTCCATTGGTATCTTCTCTTTATAAGAACCGATTGTTGCAGGCAGAAAAACGTATTGAAGAGATTACACAGAAGCCTTTTGTTTTTTCAGCTACAGAGACTATTGTATTCTCTGATGCACCCAAGGGAAAGGATAGTCTGAATTTTGCTGCTAATGATAAAGATGCTATTCAGAAGTGGACTAAATGGTTAAAATACCAGACTATTGATTTGATGGTAGATGATGTAGATGAGATTATAGAAGGGAAAATAGCTGCTATCAATGCAAAGGAACCTGCATCAAGGTTGAAGGTACGTACTGTTGAACAACGAAAGATTAAGCGGATCCTGGAGAGCCCTGCTGGGTTTGATGAATTTATTGCATCTGCCTTTTTCAACGCCATCGCAGAGTGTTTTGATCCCCATTCCAACTATTTCTCTCTGTCTACTGAAAAGAATTTTGAAGCATCTTTAGCGAAGGAGGGGTTATCATATGGCATCGATTTGGAAGAGAATGATAAGGGAGATGTATGTATTGCCCGCTTAGTACCTGGTGGACCTGCCTGGAAGTCTAACACATTACATAAGGGAGATGTACTATTAACATTACAATGGACTGGAAAATCTCTGGTTGATTTAAATGGAGCCGATGTATATGAAGTGGAAGAATTACTCAATGCCTCTTCGTCTGATAAGGTAGAAATTACTGTACAAAAAGCAAATGGACAGGAAGAAAAAGTAGCGTTGGTACGAGAGAAAATCAGAGAGGATGAGAATATTGTAAAAAGTTATGTATTAAAAGGTGATAAAAAGATAGGCTATATCTCTTTACCTGGTTTTTATACGGAGACAGAAGATGCCACCAGCTTAGGGTGTGCCAATGATGTAGCTAAGGAAATTTTGAAACTAAAGAAAGTAGGTATTGATGGTTTGATACTGGATATCCGTTACAATGGAGGAGGCTCTTTACAGGAAGGGCTGAATCTGGCAGGTATTTTTGTAGATGAAGGGCCATTGGGTATCATTCAGGGGAGCGATCTGAAACCAAGTATTATGAAAGATCAGAACAGAGGAACTATCTATGATGGACCATTGGTGTTGATGATAAATGGTCAAAGTGCTTCTGCATCAGAGTTATTAGCTGCAACATTACAGGATTATAACCGTGCATTGATTGTAGGATCTTCTACATTTGGGAAGGCAACCGGGCAGATAGTATTACCCTTAAGTGCAAATGCTAATCCAATGGCATTGAAAGAAGCTAAAGCTGACTGGGGATATGCAAAGGTGACTGTTAATAAGTTATATCGGATTACTGGCAAAAGTGCCCAGTTAAAAGGTGTACAACCACATATTTATCTGCCAGATATGTATGAAACAATTTTGTACAAAGAACATACAAAGCCGTTTGCAATGCCTTCTGATTCAGTCAATAAAAAGATCTACTATACTCCATTGAAAGCATTGCCTATAGAGGAACTTTCTGCAAAGAGTAAAACTAGAACAATGGCATTGCCTGTATTTCGGGCTATTCAGAAACAGAATGGGGTTCTGCGAAATCGTATAGCTAAAATCAATCGCTCCATACCTTTGCATCCGGCATCATATAGAACATATGTATTAGAGACTTATATAGGTTGGGAAGAATTTGAAAAAACGATGGAAGATGCCAAAGCTTCGTTTACAGTTGAAAATACAGGATATGACAAAGAGGTACTCCAGATAGATGCATACACCAAAGAAATCAATGAAGGGCTTATCGAAAATATTACACAGGATATTTATATAGAAGAAGCTTACCAGATTATGAAAGATTGGCTGGCTTTACTTAAATAGATGCTTCTTTGTAATCAAAGTATCGATGTTGCAATGTGCACAATCAGAAAAAATCTGATCTATGGTCTTTTTTTAGTTGTTTCCTGTATTACAAGCAGTAAGAACATACAAAATGGTTTTGCTATCAGCAAATCATGTACATGTTCTCCCTTAAAGGGATGGGTTGATACTTATAAAAGAAAAATTGTCTATAGATATGATCCAACGTCTGTTAAAATTAATGGACTGTTATATCATCCAGTTACTTTTGACTACAAAGAGGTTGGAAAAAGAAACAGTGGGTATTTGCGGATAAATCAAGATACAGTATTCTGGCTGGACACGACATGGGAAACAGAAAGTATTTTGGGTAATAAATTAAGGAAGGAGCAGGTATTTGCCATTTTGAGTCCAAACCAGATTTCAAATTGGGAATTACACACCTCTTCTGCTTTACTCCAGTCTCATTTGATTAGTCTAAAAGGAGTAATTAAATCTCATGAGGAACTGATTTATGAATATGAATTTAAAGTTGAAAATAAATCATTTTTGGGAAGTGATTACCTAACTATAAAACAAATGAGTATCTCAAAAGAAAGAGGTATAATTAGTTTAGTACTTCAATCTTCTGATGGAGAAAAAGCAGTATGTACATTTTAGGTTGCCTGCATTTCTATATAATACACAGATAAGGGAGAGTAGTCTCAAAATATAAAACACACACTTACTCAGCTTTTATAATATAAAGCTGAGTAAGTGTGTGTTTTTGCATTTTTATTGTGTCAGTGGTTTTGTTTGCAGAATAGAATGTTGTAAATATCAAAAGCTGCAAAATAAAAAATAACGAAAAATAGTGGGATTATTCGTTCTGTTTAAAAAAAACGTTATTTTTCACAGATCAAACCCCCTGAATCGTGTAATACTTATACTATGGCTATAAAAGTTGCTATTTCTCATAAGACAAAGTATTCTTATGACCGATATATAAATCTTGGTCCACACATTTTTCGTTTACGTCCTGCACCTCATTCCAGAACACCTATAGAAGGGTATTCTTTTAAAATATATCCTGAAAATCATTTTATTAACTGGCAACAGGATCCTTTTGGCAATTATTTGGCCAGAGTGGTTTTTCCTGAAAAAACCAATGAGCTGCGTATTGAAGTAGAGGTGATTGCCCGGATGGAAGTGATCAATCCATTTGATTTTTTTGTAGAAGATTCGGCAGAATACTATCCATTTGTCTATGATGAACAACTACAGAAAGAACTTGTGCCTTATCTGGAAGTACGTGAATCCGGACCCAAGCTGCTGGAGTGGGTTGAAAAGAATAAAATCCATGAAAAGAAACGTACAATAGATTATCTGGTGCAGCTTAACCAGCAACTGAATAAAGACATCTATTATAATATTCGTATGGAGTCGGGAGTGCAGACTTGTGAAGAGTCGCTAACCCGATTAAGTGGTTCCTGTCGGGATTCTGCCTGGCTTCTGGTACAAATATTACGACATCTGGGTATTGCAGCACGTTTTGTTTCCGGGTATTCTGTACAATTGAAAGCCGATGTAAAGCCATTGGAAGGGCCTCCTGGTCCTGGATCTGATATTACAGACTTACATGCCTGGGCTGAGGCCTATATTCCTGGAGCAGGATGGATTGGTTTGGATGCCACTTCTGGCTTACTGACTGGCGAAGGGCACATTCCGTTGAGTTGTACTCCGGATTATGCCAGTTCTGCGCCTGTAGTGGGAGGAAGAGATGCTGCTGAATCTGTTCTTGAGTTCGAAAACAAAGTATTTCGTATTCATGAAGATCCACGTGTGACAAAGCCTTATACAGATGAACAATGGAATAAGATTGTAGAAGTTGGCCATGTAGTAGAAGCTGATCTACAGGCTGGTGATGTACGTATGACAATGGGAGGTGAGCCAACCTTTGTGTCTATTGATGACATGGAGTCGCCGGAATGGAATTCTACTGCTGATGGACCTTTGAAACGGAAGCTGGCCTATGACTTATCTCTTCGTTTAAAGAACCGGTTTGCGTTTGGAGGACTTTTGCATTTTGGACAAGGCAAATGGTATCCGGGTGAACCATTTCCCAGATGGCAATATGCGTTATACTGGCGAAAAGATGGATTGTCTTTATGGCGTAATGATGACTTGATTGCGAAGGAAACAGATAATCGGTTTACCTTTCACGATTCTGAGCGTTTTATGATCGAATTGGCATACTATCTGGGAATTGCCCCTGAGAATATAGTACCTGCCTATGAAGATCCAGTCTATTGGGCATTGGAGGAGGGAAAGATACCCGTAAATCTTGACCCGCTGGATGTAAACTTAAAAGATTCTATAGAAAGACGTACGCTGGCTGGTCTTTTGGAAAGAGGAATGAACAATCCTAAAGGGTTTGCATTGCCTCTGGCCTGGAATTATTGGAATGATACCTGGGCTAGCTGTGTATGGCAATTTCGCCGAAGTCACTGTTTTCTGATTCCGGGAAATTCTCCTGTTGGTATGAGACTACCTCTGGAATCTCTACCATATGTAACAAAAAACAAACGGGAAGTAGCATTTGACCGTAGCCAGTTTGAAGATCTGCCTGATTTGATGGATTACCAGACAAGAGTTTCAGAACGATATGGCACACTAGCACCTCCTTATCAGACACCTGTTGCTACAAAAACAACTTCTAATGAAGAAGAAAAAGATACAAAAAAGAAGAATTCTTCTGCAAATAAAGGCAATGAGAAAGCTCCACTCTTTGAGGTTGATACAATTCGTACCGCTCTTTGTGTAGAGGAACGGGAAGGCATTCTATATGTTTTTCTGCCTCCGGTTAGCTATCTGGAACATTATATTGATTTGGTTGCTTCTATTGAGGCAACTGCAGAGAAACTCCAGATGCCTGTTCGTATAGAGGGATATGCTCCACCAACCGATTACCGGATGCAAAAACTGGTGGTGTCTCCTGATCCGGGTGTTATTGAAGTAAATATTCACCCGTCTCATAACTGGCAGGAATTAATTGACAATACAACAGCACTGTATGAAGAAGCATTTTTTGCGCGCCTAGGTACAGAGAAGTTTATGGTTGATGGACGCCATACTGGAACAGGGGGAGGCAACCATGTAACTATCGGAGGTGCAAAGCCTGCTGATAGCCCTATCTTACGACGACCTGATTTGTTGCGTAGTCTGATCACATATTGGCAACATCATCCAGCCCTAAGCTATCTGTTTTCCGGACCATTTATCGGACCTACCAGTCAGGCTCCGCGTATTGATGAAGGACGAGACGAAAGGCTCTATGAAGTAGAGCTTGCCTTTGATCAAATACCGGAAAACGAGCATGTGCCTTTCTGGATGGTAGACCGTATCTTCCGTAACCTACTTGTAGACATCACTGGCAATACACATCGTACAGAGTTTTGTATTGACAAATTATACTCTCCGGATTCTTCTACTGGACGATTAGGCTTACTGGAATTTCGGGCTTTTGATATGCCTCCACATAAGCATATGAATCTGGTGCAAACCTTATTGATTCGTGCGTTAGTGGCTAAGTTCTGGAATGAACCTTACAAGAAAAAACTAATCCGGTGGGGAACAGAGTTACACGATCGTTTCTTGTTACCACATTTTGCTTATATGGATATGATGGATGTGGTAAACGATCTGAAAGCTTCCGGTTACGATTTTGATATAGCCTGGTTTGATCCGTTTTTTGAGTTTCGTTTTCCACATCATGGTACTATTACAGTTGGAAATACACAACTCGAGTTGCGATTGGGTATTGAGCCTTGGCATGTCTTAGGTGAAGAACTTTCCAATGTAGGCACTGCTCGTTTTGTAGATTCCTCTCTGGAACGGTTACAGGTAAAGGTGAGTGGTTTTATACAAGATCGTCATATACTTATTTGTAATGGTTGTCGTGTTCCTTTACGTAATACAGGAGTGAAAGGGGAATATGTAGCAGGTGTTCGCTACAAAGCCTGGAATCCTCCATCTGCTTTACATCCTACCGTAGGGGTGGATTCCCCACTGGTGTTTGATATTGTAGATTCCTGGAACAACCGTATTCTGGGCGGATGTACCTATTTTGTTTCCCATCCGGGAGGACGCAGTTTTGATACCTATCCTGTGAATAGTTATGAAGCGGAATCCAGACGAATCAGTCGTTTCTGGGATTTTGGCCATACTCCTTCACAAACCAATCAGATTCCTGTACCTGTAAAATATACACCCAGCATATCACGGTTTGTCGCTGAAAATAAAAGCAGTGTAAAGCTGGATACTCCTGTTGAATTGATAAATTCTGAATATCCTAATACATTGGATTTAAGGAGGTTCTGGAAGGCAAGGTGATACTTAGAGAAGGATTTGGGTATATACTGCCATATTACCCGGTCTAATACTTACCTTTGTCAGAATATATAGGATGATATACTCATCCTGTTGGCAAAAAACATTGCAGCAGAAGATAGAAGATATTCGTATTGTACGAGAGATTATTTGGACATAACACAATTCAATGCTTACTGAGAATTCTATACGTTTGTTGCAGTCTTACCAGAAACAGATCAGTTCCTATGATGAAATAGTAGATAGCAAAGGGCAGGTAAAGCCTGTTTGGGCAACGCTTTTTGCTTCTATTGAAAAAATAGGAATACAGGAGATGACAAACCGGAAACAGGAGATTGTCAATACATTGCGGGAAATTGGAGCTACCTATAACGTATACGAATCCCCGGATGGAATGAACCGACCCTGGCAGTTGGATAGCATTCCGTTTCTGATAGAACAAAAAGAATGGCAACAGATTTCCAGAGGATTGCAGCAACGGGCTACCTTACTGGATTTGATGCTAAAGGATATATATGGTGATGGCAGGTTACTGAAAGATGGAATTTTACCTCCTGAGCTAGTCTATGGTAATACAGGATTTTATCGGGCCTGCCATGATGCAAAGATTGCCGGATCAAAGCAGTTGCTTGTCCATGCTGTAGATATGGCTCGTGGCCCTGATGGTCGTATGTGGGTGCTGGACAATCGAACACAAGCCCCTTCTGGTTCGGGTTATGCCTTAGTGAATAGAAGCGTGGTAAGTAAGCTGTTGCCCGAATTGGCTGAAGGCATGTATGTGAGTAGGCTGGCTCCATTCTTTACAACTATGCAGAATACTCTTATTCAGGCTTCTGGCCGTTTACGGGACAATCTGAATATTGTATATCTGACTCCTGGACCCAATAATGAGTCCTATTTTGAACAGGCATACCTGGCTTCCTATTTAGGCTATCCATTGGTGCAGGGTGATGATCTACTGGTTCGGGATGGCTATGTCTGGTTGAAATCCATAGATGGATTGGAACGAGTAGATGTGATTATAAGAAGGATTGACGATGAGTGGTGTGATCCGCTGGAGTTGCGTGAAGATTCTCGTCTCGGGGTGCCCGGGTTGTTACATGCCATTCGGATGGGAAATGTAACTGTCGTAAATCCTCCTGGTTCCAGTGTACTGGAAAATAATGCCCTGCATGCATTTTTACCCACTACCTGCCGTTATTTGCTGGGTGAAGATCTGATATTGCCACCTATTGCTACCTGGTGGTGCGGGCAAACAGCAGAACTAAACTATGTGCTGGAAAACCTGCACAAGCTAATTATCAAGAAAGCCAATCGTCGACAGAAGTTTCGTTCAGTGTATGGCAGATTACTTTCCCGCATGCAGTTGCAGGAGTTGAAAAAAGCTATTCGTGAATCTCCTTCAGAATACATTGCACAAGAAGAAGTAAGTTTTTCGACTACGCCATCGCTGATAGGAGATACCATTGAGCCACGTTATGCAGCTATCCGGGCCTATCTGATTGCTTCTGAAAATGGCTATCAGGTTATGCAGGGTGGACTAACGCGTAGCTCTCCTGAAAAAGATCGCTTTGTTGTATCTAACCAATACGGAAGTATTTCCAAAGACACCTGGATTGTATCAGATAGAGTAGAAGAGGTAAAAGAAAAGATTACATTGTCAGCAGGAATCAGCATACAAAAACATACCTCTTTGCCTAGTCGTAGTGCCGAAAATCTATTTTGGGTAGGCAGATACTGCGAACGTACATTATCTACTACTACCTTTATTGGGATTACATTGGATGTACTGAACGGACACCGGAATTTTGGAGGATCGACCAAGAGTGAACATATGGAATTGTTATTAAGGGCGCTTACTCATCTTACACTTACTTATCCTGGTTTTGTAGAAGATGAGAAGGGAGATATACTAAAAAATCCCTATCCGGAGATTCTGGACCTGATCTCCAATGCACAAAAGACAGGAACAATAGCCTATAATATCCAGTCATTTCTGATGTCTATCATTGCTGTTCGTGACAAATGGAATCTTGAAACCTGGCGCATTGTAGATCTGATCGAAAATATTCTGAAAAAGATAAAAGATCCGGCTACACTTAATACAAATACGGTTCAGCAATTGCTGGATAAGCTGCAAACCCGGTTGTTTACATTTTATGGGATTTTGTCTGAGACAATGCCCCGAAACAATGAGTATTTGTTGCTGGAAGCAGGAAAACAGATGGAACGGATTCTGTTACGGATTAGTATCCTGCGTTCTACACTGGTGTTTAAGTATGAAGAAAGTACCGAACATGAGATATTGGAAGCTGTACTATTGTATCATCACCTGTTGGTCAATTACCGGATGATGTATCGGGCTCAATTGACAGTAGAGGCTACACTAGACATGATCCTTCTGGAAGAAACATTGCCTTATTCGCTGGTATACCAGTTAAATGCATTGTCTGTTTGTCTGGGTAATCTACCGCGTGCAGGGCAGAATACAAGACTGAACCAAGCACAAAAGGCTGTGTTGGAAGCCTCTGCTTTGGTAAAGCTGTCTGATATCGCTCAACTGAGTAAATACGATTCGGAATCTTTCTATCGGGAAGATCTGGATAAATTGCTTTCAGAAGTGAGCAGGTTGATTTCTTCCGTTTCTGTGACGTTAACCAGCCTCTATTTCAGTCACACCATTATGCAGCATTCCTTTATTCAGTCATCTGACAACGGCAAAGCTCATGAAATATAACCTTACCCATATTACCCATTATGAGTATAAGGAGCCGGTAAATATTTATCATAGTCTGGCTTGCCTTACACCTCGTACGTTACCCAATCAGTTATGTGCTGATTTTACTATAAAGATCACTCCAAAGCCTACAGAGATTGTTGCACGTACCGATTTCTTTGGCAATACAGTGCACTACTTTTCTATTCATTCGGTACACACAGAACTGACGGTTTTGACAACCAGTCAGATAGACCGTTTTCCGCTGGGAAATGATTTGTCGTTGTTCGCTAAAGATATGACATGTGCCAGAGCGAGAGAAGAATGCTGGACAAGTACAGCCTTGAAGATACAGTTGTTGCAATTTATGTTGCCAAGTCCGTATGTATTTTGGGATGAAGAGATCAAGACTTTTGCAAAAGATTGTTTTCCGAATAACCAGTCGTTGTTTGACAGTGTGAAAATGTTGTGTCACAAGTTGTTCACTACCATTAAATATGTACCTGAGTCTACAACTATAAATACACCTATCAAAACGGTATTACATGAAAAGAAAGGTGTATGTCAGGATATTTCTCATCTGGCAATTGCCTGTATTCGGAGTATGGGGTTTGCTGCTCGTTATGTGAGCGGATATCTGGAAACACTGCCGCCACCTGATAAACCCAAGCTACAAGGATCAGATGCATCTCATGCCTGGATTTCTGTTTATATTCCGGATTTAGGATGGTGTGACTTTGATCCAACCAATGATATGATTCCGCAAGAACGCCATATTACTACTGCTTGGGGACGTGATTACAGTGATGTTCCTCCACTTAAGGGGATTATCTTTAGTGCAGGCAAACATACACTGAAGGTAGCTGTAGATGTATTATCTCTGGAATAAAAAAGAGGTCTGGATTTTACCAGACCTCTTTTTTATTATTTCTTGGCTCTTTTTTCAAGATCTTCTGCCTTGATAGTAATTTGTTTACCTAGTGGCTTGCCATCTCGATAGGTGATTACCCGAAAAATATCCGTTCCGTCAGGCAGTTCAACAGGTTTACTATACTTGTTGGAGAACTTATCCGGAAATGTATTGTCTGTAGTATAATAGATGTCTAGTCCGCTAAGTTCTGTACTCAAATCCACTACAATTTTGCCCGCGTTGTTTTTCTGAATTTTAAAGATAGGGTCGTAGATAGTTGTGGCATATTTGACTTCTGCAAGATCTGCCCGACCAAAATGATTTTCTACCCGTTTGGCAAAACCATCCCAGTTCTTTTTGTGCTTTGGAGACCAATACACTTCTGACAAAGCCCAGGCTCTGGGATACGTCATATATTCTACGTGACGGAAAGTTGGCACTTGTTCTGTCCATAGGTTGCCTTGCCCTCCCAGGATGTAGGTTGAATCTACACCCGCAGGAACAGGATTCCAGTCATAGGATGTTTTCAGACGCAGTGTGCTATAGATACGGATCTCTGTAGATATATCTCCTTGCATATAATCCAGATAAGCATACTGCACCGGACTCATTACAACCGGATGTTTCAGTTTGGCTGCTTCGATTCCACCCTGTACACTTCTCCAACTCATGACAGCTGCATTGGGAGCCAACCCACCTTCCAGAATTTCGTCCCAGCCAATCAGTTTTTTGCCTTTTTTCTCTATAATCTTTTCAACTCGTTTTACAAAATAACTCTGCAATTCTTCCAGTGTTTTTAATCCTTGTTTTTTCATCAGGGCCTGACAACCTGGATCTTTCTCCCAGAAACCATGATAGCATTCATCTCCCCCCATATGGATATACGTGCCTGGGAATAAAGTTGCTACTTCGCCGAATACTTTATCCAGAAACTCATATACTTTTTCATCTGAAGGATTTAGCGTATTGTCTTCCAGCATCTTGAATTTTCCATTACCATACCATTCAGAAAACTTGGTTCCGGGGTTTACTTTGGTGTTGGCATTTTTGGTACAGGACAACCAAGGGTAAGCAGCAATGGCTGCCATACTATGACCAGGTACATCTACTTCTGGTACAATGGTAACATACCGGTCCTGAGCATATTTTACGATTTCCTTAATATCTTCCTGAGTATAGAAACCACCATACGTAGCTTTTTCCCCTTCCTGCTGAGGCTTGCGGTCGCCAAAGTATCCTGTACGTTCTACACGCCATGCACCTACTTCTGTCAACTTTGGATAGCTTTTGATTTCAATACGCCAGCCGTTGTCATCTGCCAGGTGCCAGTGAAATACGTTGTATTTGTAACGTACCAATTGATCTATATAGGCTTTGACGTATTCTTTAGGGAAGAAGTGGCGGCTTACGTCCAGCATAATACCTCTCCATCCAAAGCGGGGATAGTCACTGATGCTTACTCCCGGAATCTGCCAGTTAATACCATTTACAGCTGTTTTGCTTTCAATCTCTTTAGGTAGTAGCTGCAGAAGAGTTTGGACGCCATAAAATAATCCGGCAGGCTGATTCGCTTTAATGGTAACTTCTGTAGGTGTTACATCCAGCAGGTAGCCATCTGGTTTAATTGCTGCATCCGGTTTTGTATTGAGCAGAAAGGTTATTTTGGAACCAGAAGCAGATTCTGCTGTTTTTAAATTAAGTCCTGTTGCTGGTTTTATTTTGTCGCTGAAATAGGTAGCTACTTTACGGGCTTCCGCGTTATTGGGTGCAACCAAGGTGGTACCTGAAGAGAGTGAAAAAGTACCGGAGGTAGATTGAAGACTGACAGGCTCAGGTATGATCGAATAGGTCTGGGCCTGCAAGGAGGCACACAGGCTGAAAAAGAGAAGAAGAGTACAGTAAGCGATTTTTTTCATATAGTTTAGGGATAATTAAGTTATATGCCTATCCTTGGAATAGTAAAATAAAACCATCTTGTTTGCATTCACAACATATTGTGTGTATAAGAGTGAATAAAACCAGAATCTGGTAGCTTTATTATTTTAGTTGTTTCTGTGGATATGTCCTATATAAACGAAGTAAAAGACTATTTCTACTCAAATAAATTCAAATTTATATAAATTGTTGACGATTATCATTTATGAGTTCATATGATGTAGTAATTATTGGTGCAGGTGCATCTGGTTTACTGGCTGCACGTGAGTTGGCTCGTGCTGGAAAGAAGGTAAGAGTATTGGAGGCAAGAGATCGGATTGGAGGACGTATTCATACTATACAAAAAGCTGGGTTTAGTATTCCTGTAGAAACAGGCGCTGAATTTGTGCATGGTGACTTGCCTGTGTCGCTGGGTTTGCTGAAAGAAGCCGGATTGGAGTATCTGGAGATGGAAGGATCTGCCTGGAGAGTAGAAGAGGGGAAGGTCCGGCAAAGTGATTCTTCTTCGATTGAAGAATGGGATTTGCTTCTTGAAAAGATGAGTCAACTAACAATAGATGAACCCATCGGGCAATTTCTGGAGACACACTTTCCTGATGAAGAATATAAAGGGCTAAGAGAATCCGTTACCGGTTTTGTAGAAGGCTATGATGCAGCAGAAACGTCCAAGGCAAGTACATTGGCTCTGCGTGAAGAATGGTCAGAAGAAAATGAAGCACCACAATACCGTATGCCAGCAGGATATAGTAAGCTACTTGCTTTCCTTGCAATAGATTGCGAAAAACAGGGTGGAGAAATTTCCCTCAATGCATTGGTAACCCATGTAAGCTGGCGTAAAGGACATGTAGAGGTACAGACAAGCAATGAAAAAACAGTGCATGCCTCTCAGATCATTTTTACGTTGCCACTAGGTGTATGGCAGGCTGAACCAAATAGTACTGGAACCATTCATATGAAGCCTGAGATTCCAGCAGTTCGATCTGCCTTTCAGCAAATGGGCTTTGGGGCTGTCATAAAGTTTGTCCTGGAATTTCAGTCTGCATTCTGGGAGAAAGAGGATCCGTTAACTATACAAAAAATGTCTGAACTGGGTTTTCTGTTTTCCGACGCAAATATTCCAACCTGGTGGACGCAGTCTCCTCAAAAAGCTCCTGTACTTTGTGGCTGGCTGGCTGGTCCCAAAGCTGTCGCTTATCAGAAATATACCAAAGAGCAGTTACTGGTACTGGCTATAGATACATTAGCTTATTTGTTTGGTACCTCATCAGCTGTAATAGAGGAACAACTGGTTGCGGAAGAAATAACTAACTGGACAATAGACCCACTGACACGTGGTGCCTATGCCTATGCTACTGTTGAGAGCAAAGAAGCTTTAAAAATAGTGTCTGAATCCGTAGAAGATACATTGTTTTTTGCCGGAGAAGCTTTGTATGATGGTCCTGCTATGGGAACTGTAGAAGCCGCATTTGCCAGTGGACTGGCTGTTGCACACCGGATAGTAAAAAGTTAGGATTCTGAATGAAAAATAAGTCAAAGCCTTGTATGAAATATTTGCTGTTATGTTGTCTGATGGTTGTGGGTTGTACTACTAGCCAGACAAAGGACACCACAGATTTAGGCAAGATAGATAGTAAAGATACACTACTTGTACAAAATGTGCAGGGACATACAGATACAGTGGTGATAGACAAGAGAGTTGCGTTATTTATTTCGCCAGATACGATACAAATAGAGAAGAGTAAGAAAGAACTGGGAGAAGAAAATTTTTATGTGGGAGCAGACGATTATATGTTTTATATGAGTAATGCCCGCGACTTTCTGGATAGTATGAAGATTGCGACGCTTGATATACAGGGAAAGAAGTTCGTAAAATTTATGTATAGTAATAAATCACAGCAAATGATAGCGTTGGATACGTTACCTGCTCTGTGGAGCATTTATTTTTAGAAGGTAAAAGATGTTGACATGACCATGATCAAAGAGGAGTATGAGAACTATTTTCAATAAGACTGTGGTAGCAGCCAAAAATACATATGAAATTACCTATGTTTAAGTATAGCCCGAATGTATATGAGTTGGGTGTATTTGACAGCATTGATGGAGTTTGTTCCATCTGCAATGAACAACGAAATCTGAAATATACAGGCTCTTTTTATAGCATTCATAAACCAGACTACATCTGTCCCTGGTGTATCGCAGATGGCAAAGCTGCTGAAAAATACAACGGAGAGTTTAATGACTATCTGGGTATTGAAGGTGTATCTCCAGATCCTAATGATCCACCTCCTTCTATTGCTCAGGAACTTCTAATAGAAGTAACAGAAAAAACACCTGGCTATCACTCCTTTCAACCAGAAGTATGGTTAACACATTGTGGTGAGCCTTGTGCACTGATTGGATATGCAGATAGCGAAACCATAAAGCCCTATCTGACAGAACTCAGAGCAGATATTGAATACCTGGGATATCCATCAGAATATATTATCAATCACCTGACAAAAGATGGTCCTCTGGCTGGGTATTTGTTTCAGTGCCTCACCTGTGGACAGCACAGACTGCATGCAGATGGTGATTAAATGTATTACTTATTGTAAGGTGATACCCAATATCTCATAGAGAGATTGAGCACCGTGTGAGGTAACTATTAATTCCCTCGAAAACTGGACTTTCCTGAACCATCCCTTCTGGAGCATTTTTTCCAACAAAAGAGCGCCTAACTGACCTGCCAGATGTGGACGTCGTTCGGACCAGTCAAGACACTGACGTGTTAAAGGACGACGGGTTGCTGGCAAACTATCAGCTGTAATACTGAACTGTGAGAGCCATTCCCAGCCCTTTTCTGTCACTAAATAGACTGAATCTGACTTCTGCAAATAGTCTTTTGTTTCCATTGCCTCCGTAATTTGTACCCCTACGTAACCTGCCATATGATCATAGCAGGTTCTACAATAATGAATGCCTTTGCCAGGAGCTGCGTTTGGTGATTTTGTAGATCTATCCGCTTTGGCAAGGTTTGCCAGAGACTCTACTACATAGGCCACTTCTGAACTAAAAAAATTGTAATACCGATGGCGCCCCTGTGTTTCTACCTTCAGGATATCTGCTTCTAACAGCCTGGACAGATGATTGCTGGCAGATGTTGTTGAAATATCTGCAGCAGTAGCTAGCTCAGTGGCTGTATAGGCTCGCCCATCCAGCAGGTTCCATAACATTCTGGCTCGGGTAGGTTCACATAATAAACCTGAGATAAAGACAAATTTCTCTTCTGTATCCATAGTTCAGTATAGGATGAAGTGTAAAGGTAGCCATTCCTGTACGTTTGCTCAAACAAACAAATCCAAAAATGATCGCAGTACTATTTGAAGCGTTTCCCGAAAAAGACAAATGGGATGAGTATCTGGATATTGCCGCCAGACTCCGGCCTGAGTTAAGCAAGATAGAAGGTTTTATCTCTATTGAGCGGTTTCAGAGCATTACACAACCCGAAAAAGTATTGTCCTTATCCTTCTGGCAGGACGAAGAGAGTATTGCCCAATGGCGAAATCTGGAGCTACACCGAATGGCTCAGAAAAAAGGCAGAGATTCTGTTTTTGAAAACTACCGGTTAGGGTCGCCACTGTAATAAGAGACTACGGAATGGCAGACAGACAACAAGCTCCTGACGACAGTAAATCCATTCATCATTAATTATCTTTTATGAAAGACATTGAAATTAAACTGGAAAACAAAGTTGGTACGTTAGCCTTACTTGGTGAAACATTAGGAAAAAACCAAATTAGCCTGGAAGGAGGTGGCGTATTTGACAATGGACAGTATGCGGTTGCACACTTTCTGGTTGAGGAGGCTGAACAGGCAAAGAAGGTATTGGAAGAGGTAGGGATACAAGTGGTTACTATTCACGAGGTAATTATTCAAAAGCTAAGACAGGATGTGCCAGGACAACTGGGACTGTTTTGTCGGCGATTAGCCGACGCTAATATTAACATCCTGACTCAATACAGTGATCATTCCAATCAGCTAATTGTTGTTGTTGATCAATATGAAGATGCTCTTCGTGTATGTAAGGCATGGATGACGGAATGGTGTTAATAGTTGAGATTCCAATTTTATACATGAGTCATTCTTACTTTTAAGGAAAAGTATAGGCAATGCGTCATTACTATTTTGAGATTATATAATCTTTTCTATGATAGTTGAAATGACTCATGTAACCACTCTTAACGGAATAGTGGATGTTTATCCATATCTGTGATTGTTTTATTGCCGCTATTTTCTTTTTGCCTATCTTCAGCCGTGTGCAGTCATATTTCACATATTGTCTGATTTTTTCCTCTGTCAACATCTAATACCAACTCTTTATGCGTAAACTAGGTATTCTGATTCTGTGCTATTGCCTTTCTTATAACCTGTTTGGACAAGGAAAAGCACATAGTATTCCTTTCCAGCTTACAGAATACAACAATATCTCTGTAAAGGCTATTTTGAATGAGAAAGACACTGTGAATCTGATGTTTCACTCTGCTGCGAATTTTGTAACATTAACAGAAGAGGCAGTTTCCAGATTAAAAACCATAACTTTTCAGGAGAAGACAGAAGGGATTAAGAGCTGGGGTGGGGATGTAAACTCTGCCCGGTTTAGTGAGAAGAATACTTTACAGATAGGAGATCTGACATGGAAAGATCTACCTCTCTGGGAAAATAAAAATTCTGGACGAAAGACAGATGGAAAAGTTGGAATAGATTTATTCAAAGACAAGGTGATTGAACTGGATTTCGAGAAACAGGTAATGATAGTTTCTGAAAGTCTTCCTGCCAAGAGTAAAAAATATAAAAAACACAAACTGGTTTTTGAGAATGACTATATGTTTCTGGAGGCAAACTGCAAAGTAGGAGATAGTACACTGACTAACCGATTTCTGATTCATTCCGGCTATTCCGGAGCTATTCTGTTTGATGATGCCTTTACTGGAGAACATAAACTGGGAGAGAAATTGAAAATTACCAGTGAAAAGAAGCTGACAGATTCGTATGGCAATGTAGTAAAAACCAAACAGGCTATTTTACCTGAACTGAAAATAGGCAATGAAACCTTGTCTAACGTGCCTGTTGGATTTTTCGAAGGAGCTATCGGTCGGCAGAAAATGAGCGTGTTGGGAGGCGAGATTATAAAACGCTTTTCTATTATCATAGATGCTCGTCGGGAATATATATATTTGGAACCCAATCGCCTCAAAGGTATGGAGTATGCTTCCTGATAGGCAACCATAAATTAAGTCAATGAATCGTAATAATTTCTTTGTAGGGAGTCGTCAGCTTCAAATCCATGATGAAGAAAATGAGCTTTCCTTTCCTGTGCTGGTACAGTATCCTACGTATACAGCAGCAACACCTACTTCCTTTGGTCCATATGTGATGGATGTGAGTGTTGATGCTGAAATAGCAGAGGGGAGTTTTCCATTGGTTATTATCTCACATGGTAATGGCGGTTCGCATTTGCTTTACAGAACCATCAGTATACATCTGGTACGAAATGGATATATAGTAGCCATGCTGGAACATTATGGAAATAACCGAAATAATAATACGCTGGAGAATACTACACTAAACTTACAATACCGACCACGACATGTAAGCATGACCATTGAACAGTTACTTACTGAATCGTGGTTACAAGCTTTTGTGGTACAGGATAAAATAGCTGTAATCGGACATTCAATGGGAGGCTATACAGCATTAGCTGTAGCAGGTGGAGTGCCCCGGACACTGGAAGGGGAGAGAGTTGATGTAACATCGAATCCACGGATAAAGGCTATCGTATTGTTGGCTCCAGGAGCAGGGTGGTTTAAGGATTCACTGAGTAAAGTAACTATTCCGATTCTGATGTTTATGGCCGAACATGATCCGGTTACGCCTGCATGGAATGCTGAAGTTGTATTGGCCAGTGTACCTGATTCCAGTCAGGTCATACATAAAGTAGTGGAAAATGCCGGCCATTTTTCTTTTCTTAGTCCATTTCCGGAAACCATGCGAAGGCCCGATTTCCGTCCTTCAACAGATCCTCCGGGATTTGATAGAGAAGCTTTTCACAAAGAACTTCCTGTTGTGGTTCTGACTTTTCTGGAGGAAACATTGAACAGCGTTCCAAATGAAAGATAAAACAGTCAACTAAATCCTCTCAAAAGAATATCAGGTATTGTAATCCGTAACTTTGCTCCATATGAATTTTTCTACAGGAGATCTCTTTTACCTTCAATCCGACCAACAGTATCATCTGTATAAGTTACTCGTGGACGATGCTGCATTTAATTGCTATCATGTGTTAACGTATGCTCCTCTGGATCGTGTGCCCGTTCAGGTAGATGTGGAAACACTCGATATCTGGATGTATCATTCTCCTATCGACAAAGATGCATTTGCCAATGCTACGTTACTGACCAATCAGCCTATCATAGCAGAAGATTTAATAGGCTATCATGAGTATCTGCGTCAGACCCAGGCACCAAAAGACTATATTCCTGTTGCTACTGCCTATTACAGAGACGGACTTCGTTTGACGGATGAAAAGAAGTATCCGGAAGCTATTGATGCCTATTCAAAAGCGGTTGATTTGTTTCCCCAGTTTTATGAAGCAATAGATAACAGAGCTTTTTGTAAAATGGATCTTGGGTTATGGGAAGATGCCATTGACGACTTCCAGCTTTCGTTAGAAGAAAATCCAACTAGTTTACTGGCTGAGTTTTCTATGGGAGAGTGTTATTATAAAATGGGCGACTATGAAACGGCGAAGCAGCATTTTGAGATAGCACATCAGATTGATCCCAATCATCAGGCACCTATACAGTTTTTAGCAAAAGTGAAGTCGATTTTAAATCAGTAAATAACACAAAACCTCTGAAAAGTAATTGAGTACATACCATGACAGAAGAGTTACAACAGGCAATTGAAAGTATATACTCTACCTTTTCCGTTTATTATGCCAGATCAGCAATAGATGGATGTCCTTGTTGTGTGTCAGATGCAGATCAGGAAGCTATTCACTCAAAGTCCCTTCGACAGCTTAGTGAAGATGATCTGGCAAAATATACCTTCAAAGCCATGACAACCTGGGGCGATACAGCGGATTTCAAACATTATTTACCTCGAATATTCGAACTTTTGGCAACTACTTCTTTTCCTGTTGACACTTTCATTGTTTTAGGAAAACTAACCTATGGAGATTGGCGTCACTGGAAAAAAGAGGAACAGGATGTTCTCACTCGTTTTCTGTTTGCCTGGTGGACGGATCTCATCAAGAATCAGTCGTATTTTGACAAAGAAACTTTTCTAGAGATCTATAAGCTGACAGGAGCTATTGAGCCAATGCTAACGCGCTGGAACCTTAGTTTTGAAGATTATAGCTTTCAAAATTTTGTTGATCTCATTCATAGCTACTATGATGAGTTACCCAACTTAAAGGCAGGCTTTAGAGAATTGTCAAGCGAATCAATAGCTATACTTATCAGCTGGATAAAAGAACGCAAAGAAATCCTTCAGAATGGTTTCTTTTACTTTGAAGATCAAGACAAAGAACTTGCAAAAAATGCCTCCATTGCACTCTGTATTCTGGAACATGCAGTCTAGAAGGCTTCCTTCTTTCTCATCATTTGATTCACAGCCTCACATTTCTATACTATAGGTATATACTCTGAAAAAGTTTACAAACTCCCAAAAATGTCAACATTGTTGCTGTCATACCCAATATGCCGAGAAAATATGCATCCATTTCAAGAATATTTGTATAGGGTCTCCTGAAAATGGTAAATAACCATATAACAAATGCTCCGACATATCTGAAGATCAATATAAAAACTACTTCTAGTAGTATCTCCATACATTATTTTCCTTTGTATAAATTCTGTTAAAAGTTAGTTGTTTTTTCAATTATATTCTAATTCTCTTTTAAAGCTATTGTGGAAGGACAGATGACATAAAAAACGAGGTTCAGAAAATTCCGAACCTCGTATATATACATTAATTGTAAACTACTTATACTACCACGTTTACAATCCGTTTTGGTACTACAATCACCTTTTTCGGTGCTTTACCTTCCAGCCATTTCTGTACTGTTTCTTCTGCCAATACTGATTGCTCGATATCTGCCGGAAGAGCATCTGCCGGGAAGGTCATTTTGATACGTACCTTTCCATTGATAGAAATGGGATACTCAAAACTATCTTCTGTCAGGTAAGATGCATTGAACACCGGATAGGATGCCTTAGTAACGCTGGTAGCGTGTCCTAAGATAGACCACAGTTCTTCTGCGATGTGAGGTGCAAATGGTGACAAAATCACAATCAGATCGCTCAGAATAGCCCGCTTGCTGCATTTTTGAGAAGACAATTCATTCACACAAATCATAAAGGCACTGACCGTTGTATTAAATGAATAGTTTTCAATATCATCCGCTACCTTTTTGATGGTTTTATGCAGTGACTTCAACTCTTCGCGGGTTGGTTCGGCATCTGTTACCAGCAGGTTCCCATTGTCTTCGTTATAGAATAACCGCCACAGTTTACGCAGGAAGTTATGTACACCACTGATGCCATTGGTGTTCCAGGGTTTAGCATCTGTCAATGGTCCCAGGAACATCTCATACATACGTAATGTGTCAGCTCCATAACGGGCTACAATATCATCAGGATTTACAACGTTGTAGTAACGTTTTGACATCTTATCGATTTCCCAGCCACAAATATATTTTCCATCCTCCAGGATGAATTCTGCATTTTGGAAATCTGGTCTCCATTTTTTGAATGCTTCTACATTCAATTCATCGTTTTCAACAATATTTACATCTACGTGAATCGCAGTTGTCTCATATTCTTTACGCAGATTGTATGATACAAATACCGGGTTTTTTCCTTCTCCTTCAGAAGATTTCACACGATAGACATAATTGCTTCGTCCCAAAATCATCCCCTGATTAATCAGCTTCTTTGCATACTCCTTCTGAGGAACCAGACCCAGGTCATATAGGAAGTGATTCCAGAAACGGGAATATAACAAGTGTCCGGTAGCATGTTCTGAACCTCCCAGATACAAGTCTACATTCTGCCAGTAGTCAACAGACTCTTTGGATGCAAACTCACTGTCATTCTGAGGGTCCATATACCGATAGAAATACCAGCTGGAACCAGCCCATCCAGGCATGGTACTCAATTCATATTCATACTGTCCTTTGTATTTCCAGTTCTCGGCTCTTCCCAGTGGTGGCTCACCCGTTTCAGTTGGAAGATACTTATCAATTTCGGGTAATAGCAATGGCAAATCCTGCTCATCAATTAATTGCGGCAGACCATCCTTATAATAAACAGGTACTGGTTCACCCCAATAACGCTGACGGCTAAATACCGCATTGCGTAGACGGTATTGTACCTTACCTTTACCCAAACCTCTTTCTTCCAGCCACTTAATCAGGGTAGCTGTAGCTTCTTTGTACTCCATACCATTGATGATACTAGAGTTGATATAGCGTCCCTCTTTGGTAGCATCTGCTTGCTTATCCATATCCTTTTGAGAATCCAGAATAGGAATAATCGGCAGGCTAAAATGGGTTGCAAAATTCCAGTCCCGCTGATCACCGGAAGGCACACCCATTACAGCACCTGTTCCATAGCCAGCCAGTACATAATCAGCGAGATAGATAGGTACTTTCTCTCCATTAAATGGATTGATAGCGTAACTTCCTGTAAATACTCCTGTCACCTTCTTTACTTCTGACATCCGGTCTACTTCTGAACGGGATGCTGCCCATTTTACATAGGTATCTACTTCGGTTTTCTGCTCAGGCGTAGTCAGGAATGACACAAACTCATGTTCAGGTGCCAGTACAATAAAGCTTACACCATAAATGGTATCTACCCTTGTAGTGAACACTTCAATCAGATTATCATTGTTTCCTTCAATCGCAAACTGTACACTCGCCCCCTGTGAACGGCCAATCCAATTGCGTTGCTGTTCTTTGATAGAGTCAGACCAGTCAATCTCGTTTAATCCATCCAGTAAACGATCTGCATAGGCAGTAATCCGCATAGACCACTGTTTCATCAGTTTACGCTCTACCGGATAGCCACCTCTTTCAGATACACCATCTTTTACCTCATCGTTAGACAATACACTACCCAGAGCCGCGCACCAGTTTACATAGGCTTCATCAGGCATAGTCAGACGGTATTTAAACAACAACTCCTGTTGCTGCTTATCTGTCATTGCATTCCACTCTGCTGCTGTAAAAGCAGGCGTATCCTCATCACATACTGCATTAATGCCACAATTACCCTGTTTTGCAAAGTGTTCGGTTAGTTTACTGATTGGAAGAGCCTTATCTGCATCCTTGTCATAGTAATGGTTAAACAGTTGCATAAAAATCCACTGTGTCCATTTGTAGAACTTAGGATCAGACGTACGTACTTCCCGGCTCCAGTCGTAGCTGAATCCTATTTTCTTCAGCTGACTGATATACGTATCAATATTATTTTCTGTTGTAACGGCAGGATGCTGTCCGGTTTGTATTGCATACTGTTCTGCTGGCAAACCAAACGAATCAAATCCCATCGGATGCAGCACATTGAAACCCTGCAGACGTTTATAGCGGGATACAATATCCGAGGCTATATAACCCAGTGGATGCCCCACATGCAATCCGGCTCCGGATGGATACGGAAACATATCCAGTACATAGTACTTGGGACGACTGGCGTCTACATCTGTACGATAGGTCTGCTGTTCTTCCCAGCGTTGCTGCCATCTTTTTTCTATTTCACGAAAGTTGTACTCAGACATACAGGTTATTTTCGGTTTAAGAGGTTCTAAACGAAGCGCAAAAGTAAGGATTTTTGCAGAAATGCAGGAGGGAGCAGAAAAATAACTGTACTTGCTATAAAATAGATTGGCTTGTATTAACAAATAAAGGTAATTTAGATACCAGATTCTTTGCCTGGGGTAAGATAAATGCGGAAGGTAGTACCTTTGTTTACTTCACTTTCAAGTTCAATACGACCTCCCAGAGCGTCTACCTGTGTTTTGACAAGATATAGTCCCAAGCCTTTGCCTTCCACATGAAAGTGAAAACGTTTATAAAGCTGATATACATTTTTGCCATACGCCATCAGATCTATGCCGAGACCATTATCACTTACTTCCATGCCAATGGTTTGCTCCTGTTGCCAGGTTCGGATACGTATAATGGGTGTACGATCCGGATGTCGGTATTTGATCGCATTACTAATTAAATTATGAAGAATACTATCTATATAAGCTGGAATGGATAAAAACAGAAATACCTCCGAAAAGTCTACTTGTAGTTCGGTTTCTGTATCCTGTATTTCTTTAGACAGATTAGCTTTTACCTTCTCAAGTTCATGATAAAGATTAACCTCTGATAAAATTTTAGTGCTGTTCTTTTTTACTTCCAGAATCGCATTCAGGTCTTTAATGACCTGATCCAGGTCATAGGCTGTTTTTATTAGTTTTTTTGTAACATCCTTAGGGTCAATATCTGTTTGCGTTTCTGCCAGTTCAAGTAGTGTACCTAGTCCCTGAATACGGGCAACGGGCGATCGGAGGTTGTGGGCAGTAATAAAAGCGAACTGTTCCAACTGTTGATTGTAATCTACCAGTTCCTGCGTACGTATGTCTACTTCTTTCTTCAGCGACTTATTTCGTTGTCGTATGGTCTTATTCTGTTCTTCTATGATCTGCTGGGCTTTCATAAGCTCTTCAAACTGAGCGCTTAGTTTATCCCGTTGCATCGCAATTTCTTCCTGTTGGGAATGCAATTCTTCATTCTGAGCCAGTATCTCCTGGTGTTTATTCCAGATGTCCTGTGTTTTGCTATCAATAATTTTGTTAAGCCGTAGTCTTTCGCGTTCATGTCGCCATGTATTTACCTGTATAAGAATCCAGATCAACGCAATCAGAATGGTAAAATAAATACCATACGCCCAGGTTTGTTTGTACCATACCTCTTCTATATGAAATGAGAATGATAAAGGAGGACTCCAGTCATAACCACCTTTTCGGGCACGTACCTCTAGGGTATAATCTCCTGCTGGCAGCATCTGATATGAAATGGTATGTTGTGTACTGGGAGTAGACCATTTTTTTTCCAGATTACGTAGTCGAAACCTGTATTCTATTGAGCCTGTAGGGTAAGACATGCTGATAAAAGCAGCTTTGAAATTTGTATGATAAGGAAATACAGACTCAAACGGAATAGTTTTGAATACTCTGTTATTAAAGTGTAGTTCCAGAAATAAAGGTTTGGGAGTAATAAGTGGTTTAGGCGCAGGCAAGAACGATGCTGTATAACTTGTATTGCTTCCCACCCAAAGTCGTTTTTGATTATCAATAAAGAGCCTGCGATACCAAAGCACGTTACTGGGAGGAGGTATTCCATTGTTAAGGGTATATCGTACAAATGTTCCATTCCTAAAGCACAATAGTCCATAGGCATCCGTTGAAATCCAGATTTGTTTCTGATCATCCTGCACAATAGCCCGCATTTCTGCTGTCGTAATGTATGGACCCAGTTCTATACGGGTAACATGCTTTTTTATAGGATCGTATTTTAGCAGACCATGTGTACTGGCCATCCATACATTCTCCTTTTCATCAATAATCAGGTCATGAACTTCAAAGTGGTTGATATCAAATGGAAGACGTTTGCTTAGATTTTCAAAATAATCTTTATCAGGATTGTATTTATACAGATAAGAGTTTTCTCCAATCCCTCCTACATAAATGTTTTTGGAAGAACTTTCTTTTACAGAGATGATACGGCTTATCAGACCTTTTTCTTTACCATAATAATGTATGGAAAGAGTAGAATCTGTATAGGTAATTCCAGGTAATGGACTATGAGTATACACCTGACAGAACCAGGTTCTATGGCGGGAATCTGTATAAATATTGAAAATAGGTCCACCCCGATTACTCAGATTTAAGCCAGGATACCAATAATCATTTTCAAGATAGGATAGTTGGCCCAGACTGCTACCAATCCAGATCCTGTTTCTGTCAGAAGCTGTTGTTGAGATTGAACCTCTGGGAAGCCGCATAACAGATATCGGGTTTTGAAAATGAGCAGATATCGGAAGACGTAATAGCTCATTAATGGAGCTAACATAGTAATTGCCGTTTTGTATCTGACTGATTGAGCCTAGTTCATAGGGTAAAATTGCTGGATATGGGTGATAGAAAAATTTAGGAAAAAGCAGGGTTACTCCTTCTTTAGATACAATCCAGATGGATGATGCTTTGCCTTGGTAAAATCGTTTGACAGATTGGAAAGGGAGCGTATCAAATAAGGTAATCTGATTGGAAAATAATGTTTCTTCAAAGTGATAAGATGTTTCAGATAAATTTGTCCGTAGTAGACCCCGATTGTTAGTCCCTACATACAAATGATTATAATGATCCTGAAACAAACTGGTAATCTCACTTGTTGGTAGATCCATTTTAGTGAGTTTAACTTTTTGCTTTCCGGAGGTTAGCAGTTGCATTTCATATAGATCATGATTGGTTGCTGCCCAGAATGAATAGTCAGATCTTTGGATAAGAGATACAAGACCTTTTAACTGAGGTAATTCATCTATCTGTTGGAAGGTGGGTTGATCAGATTGGATCTCGAATAGTTTTCCATCCTGTGACAATGCAGATATACCTTTTTGGGAGTTATTCCATAAAAACAAGGGTTGGGTATGTGATGGCACTGAAAACAGAACGGAACGTCCAGAAGTATAATGGAGAATGTCACCAGATATCAACTGAATCCACCAGCCTGCCTTTGAATCCTCAAAAAAGCCTATAGGTTGCTGGCTGGATAATCGATTATGGAATTTTATAGTATCCGGTAAACTAAGGACTTCATAAACTCCATGTAAGCCAAGTCCCAGCAGCTTGCCTGTATGTGTCTGAACGAGTTGAGTAAAGGAGGGGGCATGTCTTACTGGTGAAAATTCTAGTCCGTTAAAACGGAACAACCCTTTGTCTGTAAGAATCAGAATAAAGCCCAGCGAATCCTGTACAATCGACTTAGGTGTAGAGCCTGAGGCAATCTGGCTACTTGTATAGATTTTAAATTGTAGCTCCTGTGCTTGAGCAACAGAGGTAAAAAGAACAGTTAACAAAAAAAATACCAGAGCTTTGGAACAGAAATAACTAACTCTGTCCTTGATAAAGGACAAAACCAGAACATTTTTGAAACATTTACTAAATGGAAAAAGCTGCTGTAACAGTTTCCTCATTCTGGTAGTAATTAAAAGAATATACAAGCCAACATATGGTTCATATTCTGCCAGGATTTTGTCAGATACCCTAGGCTATGGATGCTAACAAATGTACCGGAATGTACAAAATATAAATTACAAATATGATTTTTGTAATAAAAAATATTGTTTTGCAAATTGCGTTTCGTAATGGCTATCTATTTGACGAAAAAACAAAACCCCAAACTAAGAAAGCTTGGGGTTTTGCACAAACGCCTAGTCTATAAAGTGCACTACTCTTATAACTCAATTTGGTTGATTATTTTACCGTTAGCTTTTACCTCGAACCGATTTTTAGCTGATTTCATTTTACTTAAATCATAGGTTCTGATAAAGCTTCCTTTTTGTGTTAATGTTTCTGTGTAAACAGGCAGATCAAACTGGTTGTAGATTGTAACCTCGATAGATTCTGCTGTACTACCAATCAAACGTAACTGATATTTGTTGCTTTCCAGTGATTTGATCTCAGCCTTACGTACTGGGCTAAGTACTGTGTGAGCATAAGTCAATGATAGTTCAGATTTACCAGCTGCATCTTTCACTATTAGTGTGTAGCTTCCTGCAGGCATTGCAGTAAAGTTATATGGACGGATAAATCCTTTTTTATCTGATTCAATTTCTTCCTGCATTACAACAAGACCATCCTGATTTTTGATAGATACTGTTACCAGACCTGCTTTGGCAGAAGTATATACCAGATTGTAAACCGCTGCGCGATTAGTTGTTGTAATTGTTGCTGAAGAAGTTTTTTTAGTGTCATCGATATTGTCCATAGCAAAAGTTGCAACTGAAAAAACAAGGGCAAGAGCGAATGACATTAGAGAGGTTTTCATAGTAATAATTGCTGATTGTTATTTTAGGTAATTTTTAAGATGGGTGATTTAAAGGTTATACTTTTATTAATTTGGTTTTGTATGGTTGATTGTGTAAATCAACGATACAAAGGTACGGCAGTTCTGTATTGAAAAAAGTACAATCACGATGTAATAATAGATTCGTAATAAAAGAAGAAAAAGCAAAAAGTGGTCATTGGAAAAGTACTATTGGTATGTTTGAAAAGTACTATTAGCCAGAAAAAGTACAAATGGATAGGTAAAGTTATTTACGAGTAGTTGAAATAGGTACCCCTGTGTTTGTATAGGAAAAGTACAATGATTTTCGTGGTTATATCAAATAGATGCAACTTGCAATTGTATTATTCTGTGGCGATATAGATAATTAGTTAAGAAAAAAGCTCTTATCGCTGTATTCAAAATATAAAAGAAAAATGAGTAATTAAACTTATGAATTTAGTAGGTATTTAGTAAGTTAGGTGAGGAATTGGACTTATAGGAGTATGTAAGAAATTTGTGAGAAATTGCAGTTTCGACTTAAAAAAGAAAAAATATTTTTTTATTGAATAGAATAGATAAAAATTTTATTAATTATAATATGTTGATTTGCAGATTATTATATAAGGTTTAGACTTAATAAAAGCATTCTTGTATGCAATTTATGGATGTAAGAACTCTTTTTAGGTATGTTGTTTAGTAATAGGTTGTTTGTTAGGTGTTTACGCTTTATATGCAATAACGAATTTAAAGTAGCAGAGTGAAAGATTATTTTTTACAAATAAAAACTGGTTTTGAAAGTATAAGGCCTTATTAAATGTAAATAGGATTTATTTGATAGGAAAATAGGATATTAGAGTTAATGGCTAAAAAGTATATGAAATTATCTTTATCAGGAAGGAGATGCTGGATCTTTATGAGCAATACGTAGGGCATTTACGGCATCATGTACTTTTCGGGTAGTTTCCGGAAGCCGATATTTGGTAATACACTTCTGTACTATCGTAACACTTTCTGCAAAAGTGATTTTATGACCAGGAGATATAAAAAGAGGTAGTGTGTTTCGCTTACTACGTAACACTATACCAATTTGATCCTGACGATCCCATAGTGGAGAGGTAGAACCTGGTTCATTATCTGGTAGGGTATAGGTACCTGTCAGCCGGCTTTTACCACAACCAATGGTGGGCATATCCAACGCCAGACCCAGATGGGTAGCAATACCTAGTCGCCTTGGATGAGCAATGCCATGACCATCTACAATTAAAAGGTCTGGTTTAAAGGTTAGCTGTTCCCAAGCTTGCAGCAAAGCAGGAATCTCGCGAAATGACAACAAACCAGGTACATAGGGAAAATGTGTTTCTGTTACAACCATAGAACGAGCTACTTCCTGCAAGGTTGTCAGGTCTAACACAACAATGCCTGCATATACAGTATCTGAGAATTTATTAAAGGAAATATCCGTACCCGCTACATATCGTATCTCTTTATCAAGAGGCGTAAGTTGTATTTGAGTACGTAGTTCTTTTTGTAACGCTATTGCTTCTGGTATACTCAGATCCCAGCTATGGTTTGCAATTGACATAATGGTATAAACAGAAATAAAGATAAAATAAAAAGTACATTACTGGCAGGTATAAACCTGTAGTAATGTACTATATAAATATAATGCCTGACTATTATTTGTTTTGAGGTTGAACAAGCCAGCTTGCAGGAATGTCTTTAGGTGCTTCATTACCCAAACTGTACTGTAGTTTAAGCGCATAACCACCACCACCTTCAATAAAATCAATCTCGATAGGCTGCAAGCCCTTTTTAAGCGCTACCTGTCCGCTTTTTTCAATAGCCGAATGCTGACCATCGTTATTGACTACTTCTCTACCTGCTATACGCAATATGCCACCATCATCACATGTCAGATAGAAGCTATACACACCTGTTTCTGGTATGTTCAGATATCCTCTATAGGTTAGTCCAAAGCTACCTGCTGTAGCCTCCTGAGGTACAACTACTGTTTTAACTACAGAAGTACCAGCGGCATTCTTGGTTTTGATTTGAATAGTATTCAGGAAATACTCAGGGTAGTAGGTACATTGTAGCCCCTGCACCGGATTGGCAACAGAAGCCGGTTCGGCGTACGTTTCCTGTTTGTAGGAAAGCGTGTAAATATCGCCACGGGATCCTGACTGAGTAAAGGCTGCTACTTTGATAGTAGAAGGTGTTTTAATGGTCAGAGAAGAGGGTAGTACAGGAGATGTCACCTGAGGTAAGGTTCCATCTGTTGTATAGCGGATGCTTAATTCCTGAAGCGGTTTTTGAACGGTTAGTACTGCCTGATCCGTAAATACATTTTCTCCTGTAAAACCTGTCAAGTCCGGAATACGGTAGTGTACACCCATTGTTTCCAGTCGATCATAATGTTGAATCAATCGGCTTTGATAAGACTCGTAAAGATCCTTATGTGTCCACAGTACTTCTGATAAGGCAGTCATACGAGGCATGAACATATAGTCCGCACGTTTTTCAGAAGGAATATACTCTGTCCATATATTAGCTTGTGCACCTATAATTGCTTTCCCTTCTATGTCAGTTAAGCCTTTGGGAACTACTTGAAAATGATACACATTGTATATAGAATTTTTATCAGGAGGAGAGTCGAAATACAAAGGGGTGCCAGGTGTCATGATTACCTGATTTCCATTTTTAGCCGCTTTGATAGGTGCCTGAGGTACCCAACTGCGCCAGTACATCACAATAGCTGATGGATTGATTCCTCCTTCCAGAATTTCATCCCAGCCAATTAGTTTTTTACCTTTTGAGTGGAAGAATTTCTCCATGCGGTGTACAAAGTAGCTTTGCAATTCATTGACATTCTTGATTCCTTCTTTTTGCATAAGTTCCTTGCACACATCTGCCTGTGCCCAACTGGTCTTTTCAACTTCGTCAGCTCCAAGATGAATGTATTCGCTTGGGAACAGATCTATGATCTCAGTGTATACATCCTGAGCAAACTGGTACGTAGCTTCATTACAAGGGCAAATAGGGGTGGAGAAATCTTTACCCCAGCCGGTATTTCCACTGCAACTCAGATAAGGATATGCTTTGATAGCTGCCATCATATGGCCTGGCATGTCTATTTCAGGAATAATTTCAATGTGTCGGGCTGCAGCAAAAGCAATGATATCTTTCATTTGTTGCTGGGTATAAAATCCTCCGTACATTGTTTTTCCATCTTTTTGTACAATATGTTTCGTATCAATCTCAAAGTCAGGATTATCCTTGGCTCTTTTCATACAGGTCGAATCCTGGTTGTTGAATGTTCTCCAGGCTCCTTGTTCTGTTAGTTTAGGATATTTCTTGATTTCAATTCGCCAACCCTGATCATCTGTGAGATGCAGGTGCAGTTTATTCATTTTATAAAGGGCCAGCAGATCAATATATTTTTTGAGATACTCTACTGAGAAGAAATGACGTGAAACATCCAGATGCATTCCGCGCCATGTATACATGGGTTCATCTTTAATTTCTACAGCTGGTATGGTAACAGATTGTGAAGATATTGCTTTAACAGGTAATAGCTGACGCAGCGTTTGGGTTGCCCGAAACATACCCGTAGGCGTTTTTGCTGTGATAGTTACTAGCTCTGGAGTAATTGCGAGACGATACCCCTCCGGATTGTTAATGCCTGGGTCCTGCTGAAACAGGATACCTGAGCCTCCTTTTGATTTTTGGGAAGACAAGGTAATACCTGTGGCATTTTTGATAATGGCTTTCAACTGGTTTGCTTCGTTGACAAATGAAGCTGCATTTTTAGCCAGTGAAAGATTGGTTTTGACAGTAATTGTAAATTGCCCTTCCTTCTCGACCAACGTTGTGGGGTAGGGGATAATGGGGTATTTCGTGGCTTGCGCCCAGCTAGCATGGCAGATGAGACCTGCTGTCAGCATGAGAAATACACGTTTTACTAAACAGAAACTCATTGAAATAAAGATAAATTAAATAAAACAAAACCGGATGATTCCGACAATCAAATGTAAGGCTAATATCGTTTTGATACATCCTGATTTATGCAGTTATTCTTATGCTAGCCAAAATGGGTTTGGATGTCAGGTAATTACTGTGTCTCAGATAAAAAAACAACTGGTTTTTCAGATAAACTATAGTTGTCTCTCTTCTACCAGTACTTTATTCTTCTGTCGTTTGTGTAATTAATCCTGTCATTATGAGTTGTTTGATCTTTACTATAGACGCTATATTGGACTAAGTAAATTGGAGGATTAAACCTTCTGCAGATTTTCTGGTCTGATTGAATACAACTTTTAAACAAACGAACAATGAAAATAATAGTTTTTGCAACTTTACTGATAAGTCTGTTGACTTCAGTAGAGAGTGACTTGCTTGCTCAACGACATGCACACAGAAGGGTAGAACGAGTACGGGTTGTCAGAGCCAGACCTGTCCGTCGTTATCCACGCGCTAAAGTAGTGGTGGTGAGACCGAGACGTGTTCGAACTGTGACTGTCTTACCTGCAGGCCATGTAACTGTAGTATCCCGTGGACGAAACTACTATTATTACAATGGATTTTATCATACACAAGTCAACAATGTATATACCGTAATTGCTCCTCCCAGAGGTGTGCGGATTAGAGTTTTACCTGTTGGATATACAAATATTGTTATTGGTGGTACACCTCACTATTATTATCAAGGCGCTTACTATAAGCAGGTTGGCAATGAGTATGAAACTGTTGAACCTGTAGTAGGTACAGTAGTACCCAATTTACCAGAAGAGAATGTGGATGAAGTGACAATTGATGGAGAGAATTACTATGAGTTTGACGACCTTTTGTATAAACCTGTAGTGACAGCTTCTGGGACACAATATGAAGTGGTTGGCAATCTGGATGATTAGGCAATAGCTTACAAAACAGAAAATGGTCAAACCCACACAATTGAAATTGCTGGTTTGACCATTTTCTGTTTTGTAATACTTTTATCAGGCAGACAGCTTTTCTGTCAGAAAGAAGCTTACAAGAAGTTCTTTGTTAAGTGGTTTGGAGCAAAAATTAAGTACATTAGAAAACTGCATACCTTTTTCTTTGTCAACTTCACTGGTAGAAGAAGTTAGGATCAAGACTTTATAATCCTGTTTGTTTTCTGCCTGCATCCGTTCCAGAAATGCCCATCCATCCATAACAGGCATGTTCAGATCCAATAAAATAATATCAGGGTGGATCTCTTCAATTTGTTCATACGCCAATTTCGGACTTGTAAAATCATATACTTCTACATCACCCAAGGTATTCTGAATGATTTTTTTGGAGATAAAGTTTGCAATCTCCATGTCGTCTACTAACATTACTTTCTTCGGCATACCTCTACTAAGTTTATTTTAAGATCTCCCGATCTGTGAGCTGTATAACATTTTGTAAGGCAGAGTCCAGATCTTGTGAGGATACCTGTAACATTGCCAGCCATTCTGGTTGAATTTCGTTACTATATATAAGTTCTGCTACCTGTATCAGCCCTAGTATTCTTGATAAGGGTTCCCGGACTGAATGGGCATTGAGTTTGGATAGTTCAAATAGTTTTTCGTTTTTTATTTGTAATTCACGAGTTCGCTGCTGAATAATTTCCTCTTGTTTATGTACGAGATCTGAAACAATTCGGTTTTTTTCCTGTACATCTTCCAGTGCGATCAGTAAATCCTGCTTTCGTTGATCCAGTTCCTGAATCAGACAAATGGTAAAGATTCGGGAATATAAACTTTCAGATACAATCTTTAGTACAGGAATATCTGTTTGAGAAAATAGTTTGTTTTCTCCGGAAAATACAGATACTACCATTCCGCTAGCAGTTCCAAAAGGAAAATGCCAGCCCCATATTTTATCACATACCTCTTTCAGTGGAATCGGATACGTTTCTGCTCTGACATCAAGATTGGAAAGGTTATCCAGTACAACCGGGATTTCCTGCTTTTGTAATATACGTTCATGTTCCCAGAATATTTTTGTACTGCCTGTTTCCAATCGGCTTTCAGCCTTAAAGACTGAGTAGATAGTATACTGTCCGTCCTGATAGTAGCCAAATCTGACCAATTGATAGTCAAAGAGATATTTCAGGTGCCTTTGCAAACAATGCTGTACCTCGTCGAGCGTCTCTGAATGATTCAGATGAGTAGTCAGTTTGGCCAGCGACTCATACACAAGACGGTATCTGAATTCTAATGGGTTACTCAATGATCAGGAAATTAAACTTCGATTTCGAGTAATTCATTATCAACTTTAATTCCTGAGATGTCAGCAATGGTATTAAGCATATTGACTAAATCAGCTTGCGCCATTAGTTCCTGAATTTCACCTGAATCAAAACCAGCTTCGTATAGTTCATCAAAGTCCTCTTGTCCGATTGTTTCCGGATGCAAAGCTCCTTTGGTCACAACCCGTAAAGCAGTTTTGTAACTAACAGGAATTATGTCGCTATCCAGGTTCTCTGTAATAATAAAGTCATTACCACCTATTGCTTTGCCCATCATATTGGCAAATATGGCATGTGCAGTAGCGCAGTATTCACATTTGCGTTTGCTGGATACATTATAAATAATCAACTGTTTTACAAGGTTGGGAACATTGCCCATGATCAATGTAGATCTAAGCTTTTCCCAGTTTCCTCTCAATAAGATGGCATTATTCCCCTGGCATTTAAACCAGTTAAGTACAAACGGAATCCCTAGCTCCTTTTTAGTTTCATCATAAATTTTTTGTACTTCAGGACTTGCTTCATTATAAGAAACAATAGTGAATAACGACTTGCCTGCCATCTGTTTACTAATTTTTGTTTTTTTAAGATACGGCAAGATAGCATAGATATAATGAAGTATTCCGTAAATGTGTATACCATTAATGTAATGTTTACGAAGCTTTGACACTGCCTGTATCGGAAAACTGTAGGATTAATGTGATAAGTTTTAAGCTGGATACGTATGCCTGTAACCTTCTTATAGGGGTAGATTTATACAAGTATTTTTGTGGTAATTTGCTTTTATAGAGTGATTTGAGTTCTATGAAAGTAAATTGAAAGGTACTGGTCGATGTGTTGCTCTCTGCTAATAAGATCAAATTCATGTGAATACCTTACATGGTCTATTAATGTATAAAAAATAGAAAGGAAGCAGGTGCAGAAGCTTTTGTTAGTTTATCTTCTATATAGCTTATTATTACAGACTTAGTAAATAAGATATTTAATTGAAACCTATTATTGAAGTTTTGGCTGTTAATATGGATTTTTCCGAGGTGAAAAGTATTTAAGGTTATAAAAAATATTTTATTCTGTATTTTATTTGTTGTTTCGCTAAATAGTGAAAATATGAAAAGCAGATTAAGCGGGAGTTGATGCATGCCCGAAGAATTTTTTTATGGAAAGTGGTTCAAAATAGATGTAACCTCTGATCTATAACGACAAAAAATAACCTGTTAGCTTACTGCATTCAATAGAGAAATAAAAAAGTCCCTCTGAATAGTCAGTAGGGACTGTGTAATTAAAAAATATAAGGTATACTTACCAGCTTCCTCCCAGTGCTTTGATAAGAGCAACTGTATAAAGTGCTTGCTGTCCGTGAAGGTTAACTGCCTGACGTTGCAGATCCAATGCAGTGCGTTCGGAGTCTACAACATCCAGAAAAGTAGTAAGTCCTTTTACGTACAATTCACGTGAGTAACTCCGTGTTTTTAAAGCAGATTCAAGAGCCTGTTGCTGACTTACATTTTGTTGAGTAAGTATTTGGAGATTAACCAGGGCTGTTTCTACTTCTTTTTTTGCTGTCAATACACGTTGCTGATACGTTGATGTAGCTGTTTGTACCTGCTGTTGAGCCAGAACTACATTGTTTCGGTTACGGTTACCTTCATAAATAGGAATTACAATGCTTCCGCCTACCATATAGGTAGCACTATTGGAACTGAGCAGCATATCGACTTTTCGTGAGGTTAATCCTGCTGATCCTATCAGATTTAATCTTGGACGTAGAGCTGCTTTGTTGATACGAACCTGTTCTTCCGCAATAGTTGTCATATAGGCAGACTGGATCAAGTCTGGGCGATGTAATGGTAATTCACTAGCTGATGCTGCTGGAACAACTGGTAATGTTTCTGCCAGCGTTTTTTCCGGAACGTTTAACTGAGTCGGTTCTGCTCCGGTTAAGACTGCCAGCGAAAGTTCAAGTTCAGAACGAGTGCGCTGAATGCTTTGTAACTGTATTTGTATGGTAGCTACTTCTGTTTGTGCACGTTGTACATCCATTTCTGTGGTAAGTCCTGCTTTATAGCGAGCTTTGACTACCTGTAGTGTTGAATCCCGTAAACGCAATCCCTGTTCCAATACCCGTTTTTCCGTATCTGTAGTTTGCAAAAGCAGATAACTGCGAGCAATTTCTGTAGTAACCGTAAGCTGTACAGCCTGACGTTCTGCTTCTGTTGCCTGGCTTAATATCTGGTTTACCTGTATCTGTTTTCTGTAACGTTGCCAGATATCTACTTCATAGCTTACATCTATTGGAAGCTGAAATGTATTCATAATGAAGCGTTTGACCTGTTGATCCTGTACCTGTAAGGCCAATGGACGATTTGGTGCAAGGTTTTGAGTAGACGCGTAGGGATCAAATCGTACAGAGGGAACCCGATAGGATTCTGCCAGTTTGATACGGGTACGTGATTCCTCCAGACGATTCATTACAGACTTAATCTCTAAGTTGTTGGCAATACCAACCTGAATCAGTGAGTCCAGCAAAGGGTCCTGAAAAAGCTGCCACCACTGATTGGTAGCAGGCACAGGATCTTTTTGCTGTGTAGACGGCTGTATTTTATCAGACTCAGTAACCGCTGTTGTTGACTGAGCCATACCTGACAGGCTTATGATTAAGGCAACAAGCCCTGTCAGGTAGTTGGTGAATACTTTCATATAAAGCAAATTCCTTGTTTTCAAATGGTTATTTGGTCGAATTAGCAGGAGCAGATGCGGTTTTAGATACTACACGCTGTCCTTCACGCAGGTTGTCAGATGGATTGATTACCAGATGTTCACCACCTTGAAGGCCCGTTCCTATCTCAACAGTAGAACCAAAATCACGGGCAATTTCAACAGGTTGAACATGTAGTGTGTTGTCAGCTTTTACAACCATTACCTGTGGACCTGTAGATGTCATCCAGAGAGCATTGGCAGGGACTATAACCGGAGGCAGAGATTGCTTTAACTGGAAGTTTACTTGTCCGTACAAACCCGATACCAGTTCACGACCCGGATTAGGAATAAGTACTTCTGTTAACAGAGTACGAGATTGAGAACGCAGTGCTTCAGAAGTTCTTACTACTTTTCCTTTGAATGTTTTACCTGACAGTTCCGGTACACGAACTTCTACAGCTTGTCCTAACTGAATATATTTATAATAGGACTGTGGTACATCCGTATATACACGTAAGGTATCTAACTGAGAAACTGTAAATAAAGGAGTGCTATTTCCTGCTGTAATTAGTGCACCTTGTTCTGTAGTACGTGCAGTTACAATGCCATTAAAAGGTGCACGTATTTCCTGAAGACTTTTTAATACTTCAATGCGGCGCAGATTTGCCTGGTTCATATCATACAGTGCCTGACGATTGTCTATGTCCTGTTTGGATACAGCTCCAGGTAATGTAACGCTTTCTACACGTTCCAGATTGGTTTTTGCCAGCCGCAGATCTGTTTGTGCACGGATAATGTCCTGGTCCAGTTCTGGTGCATCCAGACTTGCCAGCAATTGGCCTCTCTTTACCGGACTTCCAATATCTACCAGACGTTTTTTCAGATAGCCCTGAGTACGTGCATACAATTGGGTTTCCCGAAGCGGTTGAATCTGTCCAGGTAAAGTAAGACTGGAGATAGAATCAGAACGGGTTGCGGTAGTTGTATTTACCTGGACAACCAGGTTTTGTTCTTTTTGTACAGAAGCATCTAATTCCTGGCGGTTGCGAACGCGGGGAAGAACGCCAACAAAGAGAAAAAGAAGGATTAAGGCAACTGGAACTAGCCAGATTAAGATTTTTGATTTCATCTTTACTATAGTTTTTATGGTATAATGGTCGTGTGTATTGACAGGCAGTGGATTAAGCCACTGCCTCTTTTACTTTTTTAGGTGCCAGATAGCTAAATACGACAGGTACAAACAACAGCGTTGTAAATGTGGCAAGGATCAAACCTCCAATTACGGCGCGTCCCAGTGGCGCATTTTGTTCGCCACCTTCACCCAATCCAAGCGACATAGGTAACATACCAATAATCATAGCCAGAGCTGTCATTAGAATAGGACGCAGACGGGCTTTACCTGCTTCATAAGAAGCCTGCCATGGAGAAAGGTCGCTTTCCAGTAAAGTATCTGAGGCAAAATTTACCATCAGGATACTGTTAGCTGTGGCTACCCCCACACTCATGATAGCCCCCATAAGAGATGGGATACTGAAAGGTGTCTGTGTTAAGAACAGCATCCATACCATACCACACATAGCTCCAGGCAGGGCTGTGATAATGATAAATGGGATACGGAACGACTGGAAGTTAACTACCATAAGCAGGTATACCAGTACTGCTGCAAATACCAACCCAATACCCAAGCGGGAGAATGCACTGTTCATACTCTCTACCTGTCCACGTAAAATGATCTTGTTACCGGGCTTCAGTTGAGATTGATATTCTCCTACAATTTTTTCCAGTTGACTGGAAACAGACCCTAAATCTGTCTTCTCCACAGAGGCATACACATCATATACAGGCTGTGTGTTGACACGATTGATGATCATTGGAGCCATTTTGCGTTCAATACTCATCACGTTGCTCAACAGCTGTGGGGTTGAGGCATCCTGGGTCAGTACCATAGGGGTTTGCAACAATTTATCCATTGTATTTAACCGGAATGGTGGTGTTTGCACTGCAATCAGGTATGGAAAGCCTGTCTGTGGATCTGCCCAGAAGTTTGGTTGCACCTGTGTAGTACCACTCAATGAAATCATCATGTTGGTGGCGATTTTTTGTTCACTAAGACCCAACTGATGTGCCCGTTCACGATCAACATTCACAAACAACTCTGGTGCGTTCAAGACCTGATGTAACCGAACATCTACTGCACCTGGAATACTTGCTACACGTTGTTTGATTTCCTGTGCTACTTTCAGGTTATTGGCTCTGTCAAAACCAGCGATCTGAATATCAATAGGAGCCGTTAAACCAAAGTTCAGAATCTGGCTCACAATATCTGAAGGCTGGAAGAACACAACCAGTTCGGGCATTTGTTCGTGTAATACTTCACGCAGGTGGCGGATGTAATCCCTGGTAGATTTTGTCTTTTCTTCCGACAAGGCCACCAATAATTCCGCATCCGCAGTACCCAGCGAGGAGTTATCTGTAAAGGTCAGGTTATAACCTTCACTAGTCATCCCAATATTGTTAATAATCGTTTCTATTTCTTCAGACGGAATTTCTTTTCGGATAACAGCTTCTACCTGAGAGGCAATCCGTTCGGTTTCTTCCAGACGGGAACCAGATGGAGCCCGTACATGTAGTCGAAACTGACCTGCATCTACACTTGGGAAAAAGTCACGTCCGGCAAAAGGAATCATTACCCCTGTACCAATGACTACGATAAGGAAAATGAAAAGCATCTTTTTCCGGTTATTCAGTGCCCAGCTCAACATAGTCATGTAGCGGGACTGAAAACGTTCAAATGAGTTGTTGAATCCTGCATGCATACGAGCAAAGATATTTTTAGGCTTTGCTTCATGTCCTTCTGTATGATGATGCTCTTCTGCTCCCAGCATTAGATTCGCCAGCATAGGCACTAATGTTCTTGACAACAGATAGGATGCTAGCATAGCAAACACTACAGACATGGCCATTGGAGCGAATAAAAATCGTGCAGGGCCTTCCAGAAACAGTACAGATACAAACACAATACAGATAGTCAGAGTCGCTACCAATGTTGGAGTGGCAATTTGTTGAGCTCCTTGCAGAATGGCCTCTCGCAGAGGAAGGCCTAATTCCTGGTTTCTATGAATATTTTCTATGGTTACGGTCGCATCATCTACCAGAATCCCAATTGCCAGTGCCAAGCCTCCCAAAGTCATGATATTTAATGTCTCACCTAACAGATACAAGACAGTGAGCGAGAAGAGAATAGACAAAGGAATTGAAATAGCAACAATCAGTGTACTTCGCCAGCTTCCTAAGAAGAGCAGAATCATAGCAGCTGTCAGTAATGCTGCAATTACCCCTTCTAATACCACTCCATGAATAGAGGCACGTACGAAAACTGACTGGTCAAATAGTTCGGTGATTTTTAAGTTCTTTGGTGCTGCGGCACGTACCTGTGGCAGGATTTCTTTCCGAATGCGATCTACTACAGCTGTAGTTGAGGCATTTCCAATCTTTACAATACTAAACAATGCTCCCCGCACGCCATCCTGTTTTACTACGTTGGTTTGTATAGCTGCCCCATCGTGTACATTCGCTACATCCCGCATGTGCAGCGTTACACCATTGACCTGTTTTATAGGAATATCGTTGAGTGTTGACAGAACATCAGGTTTTGTATTCAGACGAACATTGTATTCCCGATCTCCGAAACGTGCTTGTCCACTGGGAAGAGTTAAGTTTTGTGCTGATACGGCATTGACAACATCTTCAGGAGTAAGTCCCTGAGCCAATAACTTCTCCGGATCAAGATCTACCATAATCTGACGGGTTTTTCCACCAAAAGGCAATGACATCCGTGAGCCCTGCACGGTTGCAATCTGAGGACGTATCCGTGTTTGGGCATAGTCAGTTACCTGTGATTCTGTAAGGCTATCAGAGGAAAGACCTAGTTGCAATATGGGCACTTCCGTAGCATTGTAACGCACAATCAGCGGAGGCTGAGTTCCTGGGGGCATCCGTACCCGAATAGTCTGGGCAATGGAAGTCACCTGCGCCAATGCTTCTTCAATCCGAACGTCGGGCTGGAAGAAAATTTTGATAACGGCAATACCATTGTGCGTTTGCGATTCCATCTGTCGTATGTTACCTACGTTGTTTGTAGTGGCGGTTTCGCTAAAGTTGGTAATCATTTTTTCCATCTCATCGGTAGATAACCCCCGATACGTCCAGATAACGGTTATCACCGGAATGTTTATTCTGGGGAAGATATCCGTTGGCATCTGAACGATGGAAACGATACCCATGATTAAGATCAGAAGAGCCATTACAGCAATGGTATAGGCTCGGGTCAGGGCTAATCGTACAATCCACATAATTGTAATACATTACAGGAATACATATTACTTCCTGTTTTTTGAGTTTAGTTGGTTTGATTAAGAAAACTGTATATAAACAAGACGATAAAAACAAGTATCTGCTTGGATCTCTTATATCGATTGGGATTATCAAAACACAAGAGCTTGCTTTGTAGATAATCAGTTGTTTCTAAACGTCTGAATTTTCTTCTGAAAGGATAGCATCTGAGATCCATTCCCATGCATGCATTTCCTGTTGAATCAGGTTTATTTTTTGGCGGATCGATTGTATAGCATCATGTCCGATAATAAGATGCAATGGTGCATCTGGTTGATTGGCTACCTGCAGGATTGCTTCTGCAGTAGCTTGCGGATCATTTAATGTGCGGGTATTGGTTAGATCTGATGCTCCGTTGGAAAAATTTCCTGCCTGCGTATATTCATCGATCACATTCTCCGTCCGGATCAGTGTACTTCCCCACCAGTCAGTACGTTGAACCCCCATTTCTACCACAGTTACTTTGATACCAAGAGATTTTACTTCTTGGGCTAGCGACTCCGATAATCCTTCAATCGCAAACTTGGTAGCGTGATAAGCTCCCAGTTTAGGTTGAGCCGTAAGCCCACCTGCCAGTGAATTAATGGTTAGAATATGACCCTGGCGAGCTTCACGCATATAGGGTAATATGGCTTTTGTTACTTCCAGCATCCCAAAAAAGTTGGTATTGAACTGCTGTTTTATTTGATCCATAGTCAGTTCTTCTACGGCTCCTTGTAAGCCATAGCCGGCATTGTTAACCAATACATCTATTTTTCCAAAACGGTCTATCGCTTTGTTTACAGTTTCTGGGATACGGTGAAATTCTGAAACATCCAACTGCATGACTAGTGCATGTTCCGGATATTGTTCCTGTAAAGAGTAGAACTTTGCAGGGTTTTTAGCTGTGATAACAGCTTTATTGCCCTGAGCTAGTACTGCTTCAGCCAGATAGCGTCCAATGCCACCCAGACACCCTGTAATAAACCAGACTCTGGAAGAAACATCAGTATCTATAGTAAGAGAATTCATGATTATATATTGAAGATATTTGTCTTATAAGAGCCCATTTCTGTGCCATTTTGGAGAAATACAGAGATGTTTTGCTTTTACGTAGTTAATATCTTGATTGTCAGGTATTTGTTAGTTTGTATGATTGTTCGGTGATTTGTTGAATGATGATACTATTGGAGAATAACTCCAATAGTATTGGAGTTATTCTCCAATAGTATACATTTGTAGTGTTTTAATGCTCTACTGATTTTGGAGTTTATTTGTACAAGCTTATATATTGATTGAATAATGGCATTGCAAGAGAGCTCACATTCTTTCCTAATGGACATGATTAAACTGCAGAAATTGCCTGAAGTGGTAGATTATCTGTATAAGTTTCAATCCGAATTGGGTTTTGTCCATATGCATCTGGCACTTCCCAGAGAAGAGAATAAGCATTTATATATAGAAAAGACAAAGCCTGGCGGAAAGCTGACTTTTGCTCAGAACCAGCTAATTGAAAACCGTGTATTTACAGAACAGGTCAAGATATCGATTGAATTGCCAGATGGATCTATACGGGTAGCAGTACCCATGTTTACCAAAGGCAAGTTACTGGGAGCTATAATTCTGTCATTTAATCAGGTTGCACCTATTGCAGAAACTACAGCTTGGCTTGAACAGCACAGTGAGGGACTGGCATTGGCCGTGGAACACACCTTGCATTGCGAGATTCTGGAGAAACAGCTTCGTGAGAAATCCATGCAGTTGGTGGTAATGAATGCCTTAACATCGGAAAAAGATTATGGACAAATGTTTCTGACTATTACTGCGGCCATCAACAATATGATTAACTGTGATCTGCTAACTATTCCTGCGTTTTCTCCCAAAACAGGTTTTGTATTAAGTGGATATAATGCGATGCGGCAAAATGGAGGCTTTACACTGATTAGTCGGGAAGAAATGCTGGAAATGCTTGGGTTGGATCTGGAAACCTATCGTCAATCTGCTCTTGCTCAACTGGACATTTATTCCAAACCACATATTTTTACAGCAGAAGAGTATAGTGAATTAAGTCGGAAGCTGATTGTCTCGAATCGGTTTGCTACCGTAATGGGAGTGAAAGAAGCCTTGTTCGTCCCGATTGCTTTGCCTAATGATGCCTTTGCTACATTGATTGTTTGTAGCAAAAAAGAGAATTCGTTTTTTAGTAAAGATCTCCGGATTCTGATAGAGCTAGCTAAACAGATTACGCATCAGATTGGACGGCTATTGACATTTGAGCAGAAAGAGGTATTGGAAATAAAATTGCGAAGAGAGAATACCTTGTTGATTCAGGAACTTAATCAGGAACAAGCTTTTTCGGAAATCATAGGCCGTTCGCCTGCTATTAAAAAAGTACTGGAGAATGTACATAGAGTTGCCCCAACGGATTCAACAGTATTGTTACAGGGAGAGACTGGAACTGGTAAAGAATTGATTGCCCGGGCAATTCATAATATGTCCAATCGTAAAAATCGACCATTAATTAAAGTTAACTGTGCAGCTCTACCTGCTCAATTGATTGAGTCGGAACTATTCGGACACGAAAAAGGAGCCTTTACCGGAGCTACAGAACGACGTATTGGTAAATTCGAATTAGCCAATGGGGGAACAATCTTTCTGGATGAGATAGGTGAGCTTCCTTTGGAATTGCAATCCAAACTATTACGGGTATTGCAGGAGTATGAAATTGAACGGGTAGGAGGGAAGCAGACTATTCAACTGGATATAAGAGTCATTGCGGCTACTAACCGCAATCTGTATCAGGAAGCTATTCTTGATAAGTTTCGGATGGATTTGTATTATCGAATCAGCACTTTTCCTTTCGTATTGCCTCCTTTGCGTGAAAGACGTGAAGATATACCTTTATTGGTAAGATCTTTTATTGAGAAGTATAGTCGTAAGATAGGGAAAGGCATTGAAGGTGTGACTCCTCAAATGATGGATTTTCTGCTGCATCATTCCTGGCCAGGTAATATCCGGGAACTGGAACATGTAATAGAACAGGCTGTTATCCTAGCTTCAGGTCCTCAACTAGATATAGTACCTGCATTTACAGCTTCAGCCAGTATGGCTACTCAATCAGCCAGTATGGCTACTCAAAAAGATATCCCTCGTTCACTTCCTGTATATTTGCCACAGGAATCAGCTAACCTTACAGATATAGAAGATGGGTTTCTGGAAAATCAACGACAACACATTTTGAAAATATTAGAAGAAACCGGAGGTCGTATTCGGGGTCGATTTGGGGCTGCCCAACGTTTGGGACTAAAACCGACTACATTGGAAGCAAGAATGAAAAAATTGGGTATCCGAAAGAACTTCTCATCTGAGTAGATAAACTGGTAAGGATTTAAGTAGAAACCTCATCCATTTCAAATAACAAATAGTTATTTGAAATGGATGAGGTTTTCTTATTTATTTGACAACTCCTGCAAATCGCTGATAAAACGCAGTAGGACTGTTTTCGTTTTTAGGCTCATATTTCCCTGCTATAATGGGCACATAAATAACTCTCCGTCTGCTTGATTCTCCTACAACAGAGGATTTCTCTACTCTGTGCCACAAACGTCCATCATGTACAGTAAGATCGCCTGCTTCTGGCAGAACTGCTACTTCTTCTGCATCTGGTTTGTGATCCAGGAAGTGTTTTTTGCGGAACAATAATTGATATAAGCCTTGTTTATGTGTACCCGGAATAAGTCTCAATCCTCCATTTTCGGGCTTTAAGTTACTAAGATGAATACCCACATTGAGCATAGGGTTCAGCTTGCCACCATGAAAGATATCTCTCAGACCATCTACATGCCAGCCCATTTGACTAAACTTGCTTTCCGGGCCATTTACATAATGATTGAAAACCATTCCATCTTTTTCTGTTTTTCCCAAACGAGCTCCTGGGCCAATCAGATTTAGTAAGGTGGTGAAACGGGGATCTTCCAGAAATTCTCCCAAGACAGGATGATGCTGATTGATAAAAGCAAAACGCTGTACAATAGTATCTCCGTTAAGATCTTTCCCATATTTAATGGGTACACCATTTATTTTTTTTATGTCCTGTTCCAGCCAGCGTTTTTGAACCTCAAGTGAGGCATCTGTAATGGTCTGGACTGTTTCAGGTTTGATAAAGTTCTTGAAATGAATAAATCCATTGGTATTGAAGAACTCAATTTGTTGAGCAGTAAGAGTTTCTCCTAAAGTAAATTTGGGATATTGAATGGCCATGATAGTGTTCTTTTAAGGATAGATACTAATTAATGTTGTACTTAATAATTCTTGGGATAAGCAGTATTAGAGTCTGCTTAGTAGTTAGCAACAACATCGGTAGCCAGACAAAAAATGAAAAAATAAATTTATAGTATTCGTTTTCATAGTCTATTAACTTTATAGAGATTATATGCAAATATAAATTACTTCAACTGGAATTTCATAACATATGCGTAAATTTTTTTTAACATACTGATAATAGCCACTCATAGATCTTGTAAGATTTCCTGTATTATCAAAGTGAAGTGGGATTCAATTATGATGTTTGTCCACTGTGCTTTCATGCTCTGCGTTTTTTTTGCTCTTGTCTATCAGTGTTCGTTTTAGTACATGATGTGTCCGTTTTAGAACATCTCTACTGGGCCATTTTTCCAGAAAACTACTTTGAAGCGCTCTGGTGGGGTTTTATAGAATTGGCAAAGGATTTGATCAGCAAAAATGGAACAAATAGAAAATTCCGGAACTAATCATGAAAAGAACCTATCTAGGAGAATTTGAAGAGCTAGTACTTCTTACAGTAGCCTTACTGGATGCAACTGCCTATGGAGTAAGTATTACACATGAAATTGTGGAACAAACAGGTCGTTCAGTGCGGCTAAATCAGGTACATGCTGCCCTTCATCGATTGGAGGAAAAGGGTATGGTATCTTCAGAAATGGGAGAGGCTACAGCAGAACGGGGAGGAAGACGGAAACGCTTGTTTGTAGTTACTGCTTATGGCCGTCAGACATTACAGGATATTCATTCTGTACGTAACCATCTGTGGAATCTACTACCAGATTCATTTAAACCTGCTACCAGTATATGAAAAGGTTTTTCAGAATGAGTCCCTCTCCGCCTGTATGGGCAGATAGATTTCTGGAGTGGTTTTGCTCACCTGATAAACTGGAAGATATTCAGGGGGACTTGCACGAAGAGTTTTATTACCAGCTTGAAAAGAAAGGTTTGTTCAATGCACATCTGAATTATTGGCGTGATGTACTGGGATTTATTCGTCCATTTGCCATTAAACATAAGCAAGATCGTTTTTCTTCACCTTTATTTTCTCCGGATATGATACGAAATTATTTTAAAGTGGCTTTTCGGAATCTGCAAAAGAGCAGACTATATTCCACCATCAATCTGATAGGTCTAAGTCTTGGATTGGGCGTTGCTATTGTATTGTTCTGGATTGTGCGGTTTGAGTATAGTTTTGACAGGTTTCATACAAATGTCGATCGCATTTATCACATTCGGTCTACGGATAAGTTTGGAGAGCGACAATCACATACGCCACAGGGAGTGATCAAAACCTTGCAGGAGCACTTGCCTGGTGTAGAGAAGGCTGCTAATCTCTATGGAATGGAAGCTACTACGATTAAAGTAAATAATCAGGTATATCAGCAGAAAAATACATTTTTTGCCCCGCCAGAATTGCTGGAGATGCTGGATATAACCTGGCTGAAAGGTTCTCCTGGCCAGTCACTGAATGCTCCCGGGCAGGTAGTAATCGATGATGAAACAGCCCAACGGTTATTTAATGGGGATGCTATGGGCAAAGTGATTCGATATGAGAATGCTGTAGACCTGATAGTTACAGGAGTTATTCACAAAATGCCTGTACAAACGGGGTTCCCAATGCAGATGATTGTTTCCAGAGAAACATTAAAACAGCTTCAGCCTGAATTTAAGAATGATGATTATTGGGGTGGAGGAGATTCTATGAATCAGGGCTTTGTCTTGTTGAAGGCCGGAACTTCTTCAGAAGCGATTGCCAGAGAGCTTACAAAATTAATTCAAAAACATCATGAAGAGTCAGACGTTGCTTCATACGAATTACAGCCACTCAGTCAAATGCACTTTGATACAACCAATGATCCGTTTAACTATGCTATGCCTAAGTGGACTCTATATACATTGAGTAGTATTGCTGGTTTTTTGGTGATAATAGCCTGTATTAATTTTATTAATCTGGCTACAGTACAGGCAGTGCAGCGAAGTCGTGAAATCGGTATTCGTAAGGTACTTGGAAGCAGCAGGATGCATATTATTATGCAGTTTTTTGGAGAAACTTTTTTGCTGGTATTTGCTGCTTTGATTCTGGGAAGTTTGATTGCTTCACAACTGGTACAGTATGCGGATCTGTTGCTAAATACCAAAGTAGCATTAGCTCCTGTCTGGAATATCAGTACGCTGTTGTTTTTATTGGGTGGTGGCATTGTGATAACCTTTTTGTCAGGATTTTATCCGGCACTGCTGTTGTCTGGGTTTGAGCCAATCAAAGTATTGAAGAGTCAGTTCGTAATTATTAACAGACAGCGTTTTTCCTTGCGGGAGTCATTAGTAGTAACTCAGTTTGTTATTGCTCAGGTGTTGGTGATTTGTATGTTTTTTGGGATAAAACAGGTGCAATACTTTTATCAGAAAGATTTGGGCTTTGATAAGAGAGCTATCATTACAGTTCGAATGCCAGATCGTAGGGATGGTGTGATTCGGGAACGTTTTCGTCATCAGTTGTTAGGGCATCCGGAAATCAAAGATGTTACTTTTGGGTTGACCACTCCAGCCAGTCATCGGGATCATTGGTGGGGCAATGTATTATACTCTGGCCTTCCAAATGGTGAAGAGACTTTTCGATTACAGCATATAGATACCAGCTACTTCCGGTTCTTTAAAATTTCACTGGCAGCAGGTCGTTCCATTACCGCAACAGATACTGCTCAGGGCCATACTTCGTCTATTCCGATTGTAATTAATGAAAAGGCAGCGCATGACATGGGATTTCAGAATATGGAGAAAGTGCTGGGAGAACGACTGGAATTTTGGGGAATGAAAGCAACTGTTGTAGGTGTCGTGAAAGATTATCATTCGGAAGATCTGCGGAGCAACTTACAGGCACATGCCTATTTTTATGCTTCCTGGAACTTCAAAACAGCAAGTATTCGTATTGATCCTGCTCAAAAGCAAGCTGCGTTACAACATATTCGTACCCACTGGCAGACTTTGTTTCCTAACGATTATTACGAACCCAAATTTCTGGATGACGACTTACGTGCCTTGTATGACAATGAACGCAAATTTTCTAATTTCCTGATTCTATTTGCTTGTGTGGGTATTTTTATAGGCTGTTTGGGATTATTTGGTTTAGTGTCATTTGTAGTCACTCAACGTACCAAAGAGATGGGAATCCGTAAGGTGCTGGGCGCTACGATAAGCAGTCTGGTTGCGTTATTATCGAAAGATTTTCTGAAACTGGTGGTAATTGCCTTTCTGATTGCTTCTCCTATAGCCTGGTATGCCATGCACCGATGGTTACAGGATTTTGTGTATAAGATTGATATGGATTGGTGGGTATTTGTGATGGCTGGTGTGTTGGCTATGACTATTGCCTTGTTGACGGTTAGTTTTCAGAGCATCAAAGCGGCTTTGGAAAATCCTGTCAAAAGTCTGCGCAATGAATAAATAGTAGGTTACAATATCCTTTCTAAAGATAGTAGCATGAGTCATCCCGAATATTAGATATGAGTAAAACCCAAGCCTATATTTTTAAAAATGTGGGCTTGAGTTTATTTCTCCAAACATCATTCTTCCACAGTCTTCTTCATTTTTTGCTTGCCCAAAAAACAGGGCACCAAACGAGAGTTTGGTGAGCCAGATTTGTGTATGAGCAAAAAGGGCACCTTTTCCCGATTCTTCTGCCCGCAAGGCCATGGGCCAACCTCGTGGGAAAAGGACACCTTACGCACCTACACTGCCTTTCGCGATTGAAGGCATCTTTGCTCTCTTTGTGACATTTGTTCTTACTTTCTTAATGACACCTTTTTACTCAAAATTCGGGATGACTCATGTTTATTAGTTGATAACTATTTTTGGAATTTATCGGGAGTAGTTCTATTCAAATAATATGGATAGATTTGTCCACTGTAATATGCCAGAAACTGAAATACTGAATGAAGAAAAAATACTCGTTTCGCAACTTTATTAATGATCTCCACCTCTGGTTAGGTATACCAAGTGCTTTGGTACTGGTAGTAATGTGTATAAGCGGAACCCTGTATGCCTTTCAACGGGAGATTACCCAATGGATTGATCACGATCGGTTTTATGTGAAAGTTTCAGAAGACAAAAATCCATTACCAGCAGATAGTTTAAAACGTATTGTAGAAAGGGAGATGAAGGGGCAGGTGACTACCATTCAGATACCTCAGCAGCCTGATCAGGCCTGGACTTTTACTCTTATACCCAAAAATAACAAACCCTCGGAAGCAAAAGAGAAAGAAGAACATAAAACAAAGCTTTCTAAAGGACCAAAGAAAGGTGAAGGGGAAAAAGAAAAGGTTAAAAGCTATCTGGTAAATCCCTATTCTGGAATTATTCAGGGAGATGCCAAAACACCTTCTGTTCAATTCTTTGCTAAAGTATTGCAACTACATCGATGGCTGCTGATTGAAAATAAAGATATTGGAGGGGCTATTACCGGAACAGCCTGTATTCTGATGCTTTTCTTACAGATTACCGGTTTTATTCTCTGGTTGCCCGCCAAGGTATCCAGCTGGAAAAAATGGCATGCGTGGGAAATCGGATTTAAAATTAAAATGGATGCAAGCTGGAAACGGATCAATTTTGATCTGCATAAGACCTTAGGATTTTATGCATTCCTGTTTGTGACTATTATGGCTACTACAGGGCCTTATTTTGCTTTTAAGTGGTACAAAGAAGGTGCTCAGGCTTTGCTTCATGCTAAACCTTTTTCCAAAGAGAATACCTTTTTGTCTGAAATTCAATATAAAGAGCCACTTAGCCTGGAGAGAATTATCTCACAGACGTCTACTCTGTATTCCTATGCTGGAAATATGAGGATAATGTTGCCAAAAGACGCAGAAGGATCTTATGCTGTTCAAAAATACCAGGATGGCTTTTTCACCTGTTCAGGTATTGACAGAGTAGTGCTGGATCAATATTCAGGGGCTGTGCTGGATTTAAAACCCTATTCGGATTTATCATTTAGCCAAAAACTGCTTTCTTCTGTTAAGGCAATTCACACAGGTGAAATCTTTGGGACATTTACCAAATGTCTGTACTTTCTGGCTTGTCTGATTGCCACAAGTTTACCTGTAACAGGCGTACTTATATGGCTCGGAAAAGGGAAGAAGGAGAAGAGAAAAAATACAAACACATCGAAAAAACGACCTGTACTAGCAGAGGTAATGAAGAGCGCATAAGGTTTGTTCATCTAATAAGTCAATTTGAGTTATTTTAACTTTTAGCTAGCCAATTGCCTGGTTCATGATTGCCAACTTCAGGAGGAGCACTCTGCAACCCATTCTGTCCTTCTGAAAGAAACTTCCCGCCAGGGCGGGACAGATATGACAAATAGAGTAATTTGTGGTTTCTGAGAGATAAAAATATACTGTTCCTACAACTTCCCAGTTGAAAAAGATATAGGACACAATAAGTCTTTACTCTTGCGTTTTATTCACAGCAAGAAAAACTTTGCGGTTAATTCCGATCATATTTTGTTTTTGCGGTGAGTTATGCGCAAACAAAAAATTGATCGGAACTCCAGTCAAAATAAAAATTGCCATGAATAAAACGCAATCTGCTCATTGACCAGACATGCTGCCAGGTCATGACTAAAAAATAGTTTGCTGTAAACTATGCGCAAAAAGAAGAGCCCTCTTGGAAGACAGTCACACCCTTACATATAGCATGACTTAAGTTATTTTAAGGCTCTATTCGATATACGTTCTTCATGATGTAGGTTCCAAACATCCTATCTAAGTCTAGTTCTCATAAGACTTTGTTGCCGAAGTATTTATCCCCCTCTTTTTGACGAAAATGCCCCTCTGTATCTTCTCTGTATCGTGTAATTTTGGATTATTATTTCATTTTATTGAATTATTGTTAGTAAAGCGAGCGCCTTACATACATTTTAAAAGCAGGTGATTTTTATCCATGTATTCATAATCCACGAATGCATACATCTGCCATGTGCTGTTCCGAATAGAAACCGGAGCAGGATTTTTAACACTTTTTTTACCTAAACTTTTTTCTTTATGAGTAGACGTATTTTTACAAGTGCACTTGTCATGCTACTGAGCCTCTATGGCAAGTATGTAACAGCTCAAAGTCCCAACCTGCCAACTAAGACCACATTGTCACAGGTTCTGCTTTCAAATAAAGCTTTTTCACAGCCTGCTCAAATTGATACAGTAGTCAAACAACGGCCAATTGCCAATGATTTTACACTTGAAGTAGCTGCTACTATACATGCAGCTACAGGACGTGGATTGGATATTGAAGCTCGTAATTCAAAACTAAAAGGATTTCGGTTATCACTGGATTCCGCATTGTTGAAATCTACATCACCATTGGGCAATGCAAAAACCTTATCTGCTGCCAAAAAAGATGAAGAACAACTGATCCGGGTTGCTGTCAAGAGTAATATTGCCTATATCTATCAGAATGGAGTGTTTATTCAGTCTCAACCTGTAGCAGCAGTCAAAGACATTGTAGATGGAGTAGAAGTTAACAACCTTCTGAATGTGGTAAAAGATTCTGTGAATCTGATGCCAAACTGGGCTGGGACATCTACCTCTACATCTGGCAAACCCAGTGAGTATGGATGGACGCTATTAGGCACTACTGCCAATTTATTTAATACCGCCAATGGTACCAGTGGATCTCGGTATATGGATGTAACAACCACTATCAATACACATACCTATAACAACAGTCCCTATACAGGCCGAGTACTATATATCCGTTGGGACAACAATGATTACAAAGATGCCTGGTATGGATATAAGGTCACACTGGAAGCCAATACTACCTATGATTTTTCGATGTTGCATGCCTATGTATCCAATGGACAGAGTAGCAAGGCAATTACAGTAGGTATTGGAAAAACCAATACAGTGACAGGCCGATATGATAAACATGTATTTTATACCAGTGGTACACGTGTTCTAAATCAGGAAAACTACCTGTTTACTTCACAGGAAGCAGGTGATTACTATCTGACATTTACAGGTGACTGGGGATTGTATTCTATTGCAGAACTATCGTTTACCAAAGTGAATGTACAGTCCCGATTCATTTTTGGTAAGAATTATCCCAATGGAGCTGTAGATATGGAGGTGAGATCTGTAACCTATGAAGAAGGTGCCTATGCCCCTTCAGAGATTGTAACACATCCCAAACAGGATGTGACACTGACCGGACAGGTAGTTAAGGTGCCCACTACGTTTAATACTAACTTCATTGTACCTGACAAAACAGATCTCCATTTAACAGGAGAGGTTGTACCTATGGTTAATTCTACGGTGGCCCTAAATTCCAATGCCTGGCTTTTCTTTGATAATGTGCGCCCTTCAGAGGTGATAGCCAACTGGCTTAGTAAAGTTACCATTAATGGTGTTTCTGTGGCCAATAATCCGGCTGTTCGCATTGCCATCTATAAAAATGGAACTGTTGTTATTCCAAATGGCAATATTACTTCTCAGGCTGCACTGGAAGTATTTACAGATCCAAATCTTGGGGGTGATACCCGATCATTTGAGATCGAAACGTATCATAAAAATCTGGGTACTTTTGACAATCAGATTCAGTCCTTTCGATTGAAACGGGGGTATATGGCTACACTGGCAACCAATCCGGATGGATCAGGTTTTAGTCGTGTATTCATTGCCAATGATGATGATCTGATTGTAAATACATTGCCTCAGGCCCTGGATGCAAAGACCTCTTTTATCAGAGTATTTAAATGGGAATGGGTAAGTAAAAAAGGTAAGGCTGGTGGTGGAACTCCACTGGATCTGACACAATCCACCTGGTATTATGACTGGAATATAGGCGGGCAGGCAACGGCCAACTATCATTATTCTATCATCCGTCAGAATGGTGGTTGGCCTGCCTGGGAAGCGCTGAATGGGAAACAGAACGTCAATCATCTGCTGGGATTCAATGAACCAGACCGCCCGGATCAGGCTAATATGACAGTAGCCGAAGCGATTGCCCAATGGCCTGAGATGATGAAGTCTGGCTTACGGTTAGGATCACCTGCACCTGCTTCTCCTCAGAACAGCTGGATTACAAATTTTATGAGCAAATGCAACGAACTCAACTACCGTGTAGATTATGTGGCTATACACTGTTACTGGGGTGGGTTGACTCCGCAACAATGGTATTCTCAATTAAAGAGTATTTATGACCGGGTGAAACGTCCACTCTGGATTACAGAATGGAACAATGGGGCCAACTGGACTACTGAGTCCTGGCCTGCCGATCCTCAGGCACAGTTTCAGAAGCAGTATAATGATATGATCGGTATTCTGAATGTACTGGATACAACCTCTTTTATTGAGCGGTATGCCATCTATGATTGGGTAGAGGATAAACGGGCTATGGTACTGGCTGATACGCTTACGCCTGCGGGCAAATACTATGCTTCCAACAAATCAAACTTTGCCTTTAATCCGCACTGGGAGTATATCCATACCTGGAAGCTGGCTTCTCCACAAATCTACAGTACAATTCATGAAGACAACTACTTTAAGACTACTCTTACCTGGAATGACCTGAATGGGGAACTAGGATCGAAGTATGTACTGGAACGGAAAATAGAGGGTACAAATGCTGATTTTGTGGCAATACAAGAGTTTACAAACTATGTGTATGGAGACACACTAAGTTATGTAGATGATGTACGGGCTAAAACTACCTATCGTATTAAGGCATACAATCTGGCTGGCGATCAGTTTGTGTATTCTACTACACTGGATGTACTACGGGATGTTACTCCGCAACCTCCGGCAAGTCTTACCGGCCAAGTGCTCTCTTCTTCAAAAATTAGTTTGCAGTGGGCTGCTTCTACCACACTTGCCCGTTCCTATAATCTGAAACGTTCGTTAAGTCAGACGGGACCATTTGATGTAATCTTGGGTCGTACAAATTCGCTTGCCTATCAGGATGAAGGACTGAGTCCTGCTACAACCTATTATTATGTGGTTACAAGTCTTAATTCTGCCGGAGAAAGTGTGAACTCTACTGTTTTGCAACTCACAACAAATCCCTTGGTTGCACCAACAGGTGTAGATAGTCCCCGGGTTGCTTCCGGAGATTCCCGTATTACACTTACCTGGAACTTTGTCCATGATGTGGTATATGAAATTCAGCGTTCTCAATCGCAAAGTGGACCTTATCAAGTAATTGCTAGCAATGTTGATGCGGTTCGGTACGAAGATGCAAGTGTACAAAACAATCAAACGTATTACTATAAGATTGTTGCCTATAACTCAGTAGGAAGAAGTCCTGAATCTTCTGTATTAATAGGTACTCCTGTACAGGGACACTACCTGCACATAGGCTTTAACGAGAGTTCCGGAACAGTTGCGGCCGATGATTGGGGCGGGTATAACGGAACATTGATCAATGGCGTTACCTGGAGTGCGGGAAAGGATAGCCTATCCGGAGGAGCAACAGTAAGTAAATCCCTGCAATCGTATATTCAGTTGCCACAAGGAGTTGTCAGTACCCTGAATGACTTTACCATTGCGGCATGGCTGAAGTTACCTGCTGATTTGGGTAACAATACACGGGTATTTGATTTTGGAAGTGGAACAGGAACATTTATGATTCTGGCTCCTAAATCCGGGACAAACATTCGTTACAAAATAACTAGCCCTTCTGGTACATATGATCGGTATATTCCTTATGTATTACCTACTGGTCAATGGGTACATGTTGCGCTTACCCAACAGGGAACAGATTTTAAATTATATGTGGATGGTCAATTGATCTATTCTGATAACCAGGCAACTGTTAAGCCTTCTGATATGGGTAGCACCACTCAAAATTATCTGGGTAAATCTCAATGGCCAAATGATCCGTATAGCGACCATATATACGATGATTTCAGAATCTACAATTATGCCTTTACAGGGCAGGAAGTATCCGTTCTTGCAGATGCAGCTAACACAACTGCCCGACTGGCTACAGATAAGAACTCAACTGTACGCAATCTGAATCCATATAAGCTGTATCCCAATCCTACTGCATCAGATGTTAGCATTGAAGTATCCAATGCAAGCACAACTCAAGTCAGTTTACAGGTATTCACTGTGCTAGGCCAGAAAGTAATAGAACAGAAGAATAGCCAGGTTCAAGCTGGACGTATCCATATAGATTTGAGTAAATTACCAGCAGGGACTTATCGGATTTTGGTAACAGATCAGACTTCTTCCTATACTATACCAGTAGTCAAATACTAAAATTATTCATTAAATAGTCTATAAACGAAAAAGCAGTACATCGATGTACTGCTTTTTCATTTTGTGAAAGATTATCAGACCTAGTTCCAACGATCTCTATATGAGTCATATTGTTTTCTGGTCAATATACTTCTCAGACCTTTTTCCCAGTCGTTCTGAATGCGCTGCATTTCTTTTCTATACTTATATTCTGGTATCCCTCTCATTCGATCCCGTCTTTCCAGATCTTGTTTCTCACGTTCAGTACGCAGTGCCAGTGCCTCTACTTTTCTTTGTTGACTACCACTTAAACGAAATCTCCGATCCAGTTCTTCGCTTTTTCGATGAGCTATCTCTTCTGGTGAAGCACGATAGGGCCTTGAGTTTCGCTCGTGCATGTAAGCAGTATTGCGATTATAGTCTCTGTCTGTACGTTGAGCAAAAACGTTGCTTGTCAGAATAAAACCTAAGGCTGCAAGGAATGCTAACTTTTTCATAGTTGTAATGAAATAAAGGGTTTATGATTTGTTTTTAATCTGCTCTTTTAGAGCTTCTTGCTGACTATATGGCAAAGCCAGTGCCAGTATAATTGGCAAATCTACTGGTTTAGACTGTATGGGATTTTCTACCGACTGATAGCTTATTTGTATCGATACATAGTCTGGAAGCATGAGATTATCAAGATGGAGATATATGGCACAAATCCATTTGAAACTTAAAGTCTTTGCTCTGCTATTGTATAGGGGGAGATAGTTTCTTTGCGCTATAACTGTGAAACTCATCTATATACTTGGAATCCTTATTTGTAACCTGTATCTTTTCATTACCAATTAGTTAGCCCACTTTTTCTATAAAGATGGGCTACCAATACATCTCAATTAGTCTTTCACTCTAACATTCCTCGTATGAAAAAGACTATTATCTTTATGCATGGCATGTTCCAGAATCCTAAAAGCTGGGAAAAATGGATAGCCTACTTCACCGAACGCGATTTTAATTGTATTGCACCTGCCTGGCCTGACCATGCGGGTGAGCCTTACCAGTTGCGAGACAATCCGCCTGCCAGCCTTGGAGATCTGATGCTCGAAGAGGTAATTACTTCTTTGGAAGGGCCTATACGGGCCGCTGGAGGAAGCAGTCTGGATGTCAATGAGAAACCTATTCTTATTGGACACTCAGTAGGTGGTTTGCTTACGCAAATCTTTGTCAACAACAACCTGGCCTCTTTGGGTATTCCGATTTGTTCGGTAGCTCCCAACATGATGATGACCTTTGACTGGCCTTTCTTTAAGAATGTCGCCTCTATAACCAATCTCTTTAAGGGAGATCAGATATTCAGACAAACTCCGGAAAGCTTCCATCATACTTTTTGTAATACGCTTAATGCTGCTGACGCTCAGCAAGCCTACCTGCAGACTGCTACTCATGATAGCCGGAATGTACTCAGAGGCTGTCTGGGGTCGTCGGGTCATGTCGATCTGGATATGCCACATGTACCGCTCTTATTTATCGGAGCTAAAGAGGATCATATTATTCCTCCTGACCTGGTAGAGAAAAACTGCAAGGCCTATACCGATTCTGATAGCCAGACTTCCTGTCATATCTTTTCCAATCGTTCGCATTTTATTTGTGGAGAGCCAGGATGGGAAGAAGTGGCCTCATTTGCTTATGAATGGATAGAAACCCAACTGGCACAGGTAGCAGTTGTCTGAGCAAGTCTATACTTGCTGAGCTGAGGTTTTAGACAAACAATGAAAGGAGTTGGTTGCCACTAGTGCTGACTCCTTTATTTTTTTACTATATTGTTATACTACCTATCAAAGAAAAGTGCCTATAGACCCAATAAAATCAAACTTATAGGTACGGAGTAAAGGAACAATGTTACCAGATATACGCATTTGGGTAAGCTGGGTAGAATTGGGTAAGATGTGGGTAGGATGTAATGAATTGATAATCAGGCTGGGTAAGATGGGTAGGATTTTTGGCCGGTAACTCTTCCGGAATAAGTGGGAATGATGGGTAAGTATATACTATATATAGTATTTTTTATAGTATTCTCTATATACATATATAAGGGAATCTTACCCAGCTTACCCAGCCCTGAGTATCAGTAGGTTAAACTTACCCAAAATCCTACCCACATCTTACCCAATCTTACCCACTTTCCATTATTTCTTATCAGCGCTTTTACGCACATTCTTACTGACAGCAGGCCAATACTCTATATCTATCCTGGAAAGATGTTTTAGAATGTGTAGCAAGCTCCCTGTATGTAGCGAAAGAACTGAGTTGTAATCATCTTCTCTATACCCTCCAAACAAAGCCAGTGAAACAGGGATTGGACGTCCTAATGAAGATTCAATCTGCTGGACTGTTCTGGCAAATATATGAGCACATTCCATCCACTCTTCTGTGTTTAGTTGATGCCCAATATCATCTTCTTCATGGCTGTCGGCTCCATGACAAAATACAAGATAGTGTAGCTGTCCAGTTAGAAATCGTTCCTGTAGCAGGAGCATTCGTATTTGCAGATCCTGTAAATACTCGTTATGTTCAGTCAGGATGTTGATGTTGCATCCAACTGGGATAGCCTTATTCAGATTTGGTGCAAAATAACGACTGTCTTCTATGCTATTTCCAAAATGGCCATCCAGATCAATAAATGCTCCAATTAATCCTAACTCTTCATAAATTTTTAGAGCAGCAATGACCTGTCCTGAAAAGGCACAGAACAGCGCTCCATGTTCAGGCACTGCATGATGAAAGCCTGATGTGGGACTTAAATAAATCCGGGAGGGATTTTTAATTGATCCTAAAATAGCATGATACATGCTGGCATTGGTATAACGTGTACTGTCAGCATATGCCGGACTCCAATCAATGCCAAGTAGGCCCTGGCCATTACTATGTGGCAATCGTCCCTGAAAAAATCCATCTACATACTCCTGTGTATGAGCTACATAAAAATCCTGATTGGTAAATGGAGGAAATGTGTGATCTATCTCAAAATAATCCATCAGTTGCATCTGATCCAGATACTCTAGTAGCAGACGAGGTTTCAAAGGACTGCTAGACTCGCTACCTTCTCCTAAACTAGCAGGACACATTTTCTGATGATATAGCACACATATCCTGTCGCTCTTCATAAATAGTTTTACGTCTTTTCTGATTAAGAGTCATTTATTCTTTTATCCTACTATAGCATTTCCTCAAAGGTAACCATATGTCGTTTCATGCTATGATCCTGAAAGATAATTCAGTAGAGGCTTGTTAAGTTATCTTCTGGCAAGTAGGCTGAGGGTTTTAATTCTTTTCCATTCTTTATCAGGTAGTTAGATGTGTGCCGATTTATTTTGAAAAACAGCAACTATAGGCAGAAACAATCAGTTGTAGTTAGAATCCTTACATACTAAGACTATTCTTAGAAAGAAATGTTTATTGGCAAATACAGTGTTTCTCTCTCATGATAAATTGAGACTAAAGCTTTATTTAGAGGTTTTTAAGTCTGTTAGAGAATATAATTTAAAGTTTTAGTGGATTTATGACAAGATACGTATGGTAATAAAAAAAATAAAAAGTAAGGGGTATACTAAGTAGTTCAAACAGGTACAATAGTAAATCAGAGCAAAAATGACATGGGTATTTAATTGATTCTTAACTTTTTGCAGGTCGTTATGCCTCTCTGCATCTTTGTATCCGGAATAAATAGATAAAGCCAGGTATACCAAATAAAATGGAGCACAGAGAATGAGAGCGTGGAATAGGGCAATAACAGGTCACCTACAAGGGCAGGCGACAACAAGTATAAGCGCAAAACAAAGGAGTATTAACATATTTCAGAATATGTTTAGTAGAGGGCGCTTTGTGAGATCTTTGATTTTGTATGTGATAACTGCCGGGTTATGGCTGACTTGTATATCTGTATCTTATGGGCAGAAGGTGGTTTCCTTGCAGAAGATGTATTGGTTTCGTTATTATAATCAACTTACTATCAGTGAAAAGTTTATCTGGCACAATGAAATCGAAAACCGGAGAAGATTTGATGTTGGTACTGAAAACCAATTGATTGGCCACTCGCATCTCCACTATAATGCAGGTTCCTGGGAACCTGCTGTGGGAGTAACTCTTTCCCGTCAGCAATCCTACAATACTTCAACAGGAGTAACTTCCCGATTAGCTGAAGTTCGTCCGTTTCAGGAAATAGCACATAAACTAAAGCTATCCAAAAAGGCTTCTTTACAAAATAAGCTTCGTGTAGATGAACGCTTTTTACATAGGACTGTTTCAGGCGAAGCTACCGCCGAAGATTCATTTGTGTTACGTCTGCGCTATCGTATCCAGCTAAACTATCAGATCAGTACCAAAGGATCTTTAAAAGTAAGTGATGAGTTATTTGTGAATACAAACAATGGTGTATGGTATGATCAGAACCGATTCTATATTGGATACGAACATGCCTTATCCAAAACGTTTGGACTTGAAGCCGGCTACATGCATAACTACTGGCAACGGAAAGAAAGTTCCTATCTTGACAGACATATTGTTCGCATCACATTATCACATCGCATTCGGTTATAGAGAGTAGTATATTGTAGGAAATAAATGGAAGTATAGTATGAGTATTTTTAAGCTAAGCCAGCATATCCGAGATTTTTCGTTGAAAAAGATTATTCCCAAGATTGGTGTAATGATCGTATTGTTTCTAACTATCCTGACAGGATATACAATTGGTATCTATATTCAGAATAAGAAATCACTGGAAGTCGTGAATCGTATAGAAGATGTACGCATTCCAGTTCGGGCCATCGTCAATGAAATATTGATAGGGACAAGTAAGCTCGCTGCCAATCAAAGAGGGTATTTTATGTCTGGTGACATCAAATATAAAGGAGAGCGTCTTGAAATATGGGAGAAAGAGGTAGCGTTTCAGGTAAAGCGTCTGCTGGAATTTCAAAAAGATCTTTCAGCAGCAGATCAGGAAAATGTAAATGTAGTAATTGTAAAGCTTAACCAGTATAAGGTAGTCCAAGATGAACTGGAACAGTTCTATGATGAAAATATTGCTCCTATACAAAATCGTATTCAGCTAGCACAGGTTTCAGATACAGCTTCTAAAGATGCGCTTCTGGCAGATCTGCTTCAAAAAGCAAAATTAGATCACGAATTACATGAACTGATTTATAATAAATCACGTAAGCTTCGCCAGGACTATCAAAAGATCCTGCAAACAATCAAAGATACACAGGAAAAGGATCTGCATGTAGAGACAGAGCAAATTAATACTGAAATTATGGTTACCAATAGTGTCATGATTAGTGCTTTGATTATTGCTACTATTGTATGGGCAGGATTGGGATATCTGGTTTCAAGATCTTTGAAGAAATCTATTCAGAAGCCTGTAGATATGCTTACTAAATTGCAGGCAGGAGAATTGCCAGATGATGTACAACCGTCCGAAGATGAGTTAAATGCGATTATTGCAGCTGGCAATAAGGTGATACACAACATGAAAAGTGCCAGTTTGTTTGCTAAAAATATTGGAGAAGGAAACTTTGACCATACTTTTCATGTATCAGGTGAGAATGATGTGCTGGGTAATTCACTGATTCAGATGAGAGACAAGTTACAACAGGTGACACTGGAAGATAAGAAGAGAAACTGGATCACACATGGATTAGCAGAACTGGGAGATATTTTGCGTAAAACAGAACATATGTCTGGTGACTTTTATGCCACTATCATCAGCTTTATTGTCAAATATGTGAATGCAAATCAGGGAGGATTGTTTGTTACTCAGAATAACCAGCTGGAGTTGATGGCTTGTTATGCATTCAATCGCCGAAAATACCTTACTAAGACTGTTCAGCCAGGTGAAGGCTTGGTGGGACAAGCTTATCTGGAAAAAGAATTTATCTTCCTGAAGGAGGTACCTGTGGAATATCTTCGGGTTACTTCTGGTCTTGGTGATGCTCCCCCTCGTTGTATTCTAATTTGTCCATTAGTGTTGAAAGATCAGGTATATGGTATTCTGGAATTGGCTTCGTTTACTGTATTGGGAGAGCATCAGATCGAACTGGTAAAGAAATTGTGTGAACAGTTAGCCTCTGTAGTATCTGCCGAACAAATTAATCAGCAAACTGCCCGATTGTTACTGGCTTCACAACAACAGGCGGAAGAGTTGCGTGCCCAGGAAGAAGAAATGCGTCAGAACATGGAAGAACTAGCCGCTACACAGGAAGAAATGTTCCGTAAAGAGCAAGAATATCTAAATCGTATTCGTGAATTGGAAGAGAAGACAGTGTAATAACTAAAATACCGATAAAGAAATGCCAGTAGGTGTACTATTCACTTACCTGGCATTTTTTGTAATAGAAATCTGCTTATTTTATAGAACTTGATTCGGGTATTTGTATGGATAAAATCTATTTACTAACTAGCTACCTAAGTAACCTTACCCATAGAAATTCGTAGAAGATGCAGTACAATAGCTGCAGCAAGTAGAGTGGCAACCACAAAACATATAACAAAGCTGTATGATCAAGATAAATGTAAAGTATAACGGAAAGAATTATTCTGGTGAACAAACTGGTAAACAGATTGTGCTGGATGCTAAAAAAATAATTGTAGACAAGGTAAAGAAACATGCAGAAGATACATTGCTGGAAGTGACTACACCCTTAAATCCTATGATTGCCCGAGAAAATGGCTCGTTTGAAATATTACTGGAAGATCGTGGTGGTGAGATAGGAGTGGCATTCGAATCGCATGGATTCTCTCCTGAGCTGACACAACAAATAGCAGAGGCTCTGAATAGAAAAATAAAGCAATAAGTGAATACTAAATTAGACTTTTGTTCCTGAGTCTACAAAAAAGGTAAAAGTGGCAGAAATGAAGTATATCCAAAGCTTTACTTAGTTTGATTTTTTTTATATCTGTACAAAATCGACATTTAAATACAAAGTGTGATGAAAGGCAGAGGGATGTCTTCTAAATGTGCTGAAACTCAGATTTAATTTTGTAAAACTAAGATGGTGTGTAACGGTTCTCTAGAAAAAAAATGTCTGTCTGGATTGATTTTTTTTAATGTAGTAGCCTGATTATTAAATATTTATTGATTAAAAATTTTTCTCTTTACATATTACTTATATCTTTGTGGCATAACTTAAAAAACACACATAGTAAATGCAATCAGGTACAGTAAAATTCTTTAATGAAACGAAAGGATTCGGCTTCATTAAATCAGATAGTTCTAATGAAGATATCTTCGTCCACGTTTCAGGCTTAATTGACAAAATTAAAGAAAACGATCAGGTGACTTTTGAAGTAGAACAAGGCAGAAAAGGCCTTAATGCGGTAAAAGTTCAATTAGCGTAATTTTTAGACTAGATATATCTTTTTAGATTATATACTATCCAAAAGAAAAGCTCTCAACTGAGAGCTTTTCTTTTTTGTATTTATACACTAACTGTAATTCTATTTGGATAAGGTAGGCATTGAATGTTGTGATGTTTGAGGCTCATAATGAAATCCTGAAAAGAAGTGAAGCCACAACACACGCGAAAAACGGAAAGAAAAAGGTGTAGCCATTATCAATGCCGGAATAATTACTGCAAAGAACAACCATAATGGAGGTTCGCTGACAAACAGTAATATCGCCCAGAATAAAGTGATAATCAGTGCAATGCTAAGCCCATAACTGACAAACATAGCTCCCCAAAATGTACCTGGCTCTTTCTCATAACGCAAGTTACATACAGGACAGTTTTCATGTGTAGCAGAGAAACGAGATATATCTTTAGGTGAATATACGAAAATATTGCCTTCACGACAGCGAGGACACTTTTCATGAAGAATGGCAGATAATTGTGAGTGTGACATAAAATTTAGAATAAATTATAGTCTACTTTATGAAGTTACACCATCCAAAAGAAAGTAACTTTCCCGTCAGATGATGTAACAAAGGTAGTATATACAATTACAAAGCAATGGTACTAAATCCGGCTTTTGTGGTATGTTTTATTCAACTGACTGAGCTACTATGTCCCGAATCATAGTACGTAACTGTATACTTGTTGCATTGCTGATTTTATGTTCTGTTCGGGTAAAAATGATACCTGCCAGTTTATGTTTGGGGTCTTGCCAGGGATGTGTGCCAAATAATCCCGGACTACTCGTTTCCTGAATGGTGCCTGATACGTCAACTATATCCAGCCAGTTGCCGATACCATATCTCACTGAAGCAGATGGTTGACCAGACGTTGGATTTGTCGGATAGGGAGTATTTTCGATGGCAGCACCATTCGTCTGATCCTTTTGCATCTCTGTAATGGCGCTTTCACTCAAGACACGTTTATTTCTGAATACACCTTTATTTACGATCATCTCCAAAAAATTGAGATAGTCACGAGCTGAAGTACGTACGCCTCCTGCTATCAGTGGATTCTTGGGGCTTGCTATGAGATATTGTGCCTGCATCGAACAGGGTATGGCAATTTTTTCGTTAAAGAGTGTTTGCCATGACTTTCCTGTTACAATTTCAGCTATGCGACCTGCAACATGCATACTGGCACTTCCGTAATTAAAGGTTGTGCCAGGAGAATGTATCAAAGCTGTATGTATTGCCAACGAATCAACTGCCTGTGCCAGTGTCAGATCGGTACGATACTCGTATTTCTCTGGTGAGTCACCTGGAAAACCGGATGTATGAGAAAACAATTGTCGTATGGTAATATTACCCTTACGGTTTTGAGTAAATAGTGGCAAGAACTTGCCTACAGTATCAGTAAGAGATAGTTTTCCCTCGTCAACCAAAGTCAGTATCACTGCACCGGAAAGCCACTTTGACGCAGAGGCAATTACTCGCTTATCGTTCATAGTCAGATTGATTTCTTTTTTGTAGATAAGCTGACCATTTTGAGATACCAGAACCACCAAGCTATTCTTATAAACTGATAGATTGTTTGTAATAAACTCATCAACAGTCGAGAAATTATATGGTTTGCTGATTGGAGAAATTGCATCTGTGCAACAGGTGAACAGAACTATAATGCACACATAAGTAAGTATATTCTTTGTTTTCATAGTTGTTAGATTGCAAAGTGTTGCACTGAATGTAAGTGTAATCAGTATTATTGTTGACGTCTGTTCTCTTTGAATTCTTCTTTCATCTCTTTCTGAAATGCTTCATAGGTCTTATATTGTTCTTTACTAAGCACAGCTTTCATCTGTCCATCCCGTGTAGACTTTATATCTTTATATTTACGGTATTTTGAGAGTTTGGAATCACTGGAATTACGTAATGTGGCAAGCTGTTCAAAATAGGTTCTGTTAATGCTTTCTACTTTTACAGATTGATCATCAGATAAGTTAAGCTTCTCTTTATAGGCTTCATAACGAGCCTTTAATTCCTGCTTTTGTTCTTCCGTAAGTTTTGACTGAGCAGACACTTGTCCAACCGATAGCAGAGTCAATAGCGTAAGAGAATAAATAATTAGATACTTTTTCATCATCATGTATGGGATAAATTGCCAATAATAGATTTATGGTAATACCATTTCCTGATTAGATAGATAAGGGTAGTGTTGGTTTAAATTGTGTACTCTCAGACTTCGTAAATTTTTCTTTCGATCTGAGTTGGAGAGCAAGACTATCTTCAGTGTTTAGCCAGCCTACATGTTCTGGAAAGTGATTTTTGCTATAGGTAGATAGATAGTAGAATAGTAAATGATTGATAATCAATATATGTAATGTATGAAAATGTGTGTAACTACATAATTTGCAGGTATAAAGTAGAAATCATGATATTTTATACTTGTCAGATAATCAGTTAGTTATCTGGGTAAAAAGGGTGTAATACCCTAAAATCTCTACAATGAAAAGATTTTGTTACAGAGGGGACATTTTCGCTGTGGAAAATGTTATATGTATGAAAGTCAGCGAATTGTGACTTTACAAGTAGTGTGATTGTAGTACCTTTGTAGTGTAAGTCAAGCAGACATATCCTCAGACATCAGTCTGATTATAGATATAAAAATAAAATTTAGGTTGTAAGTGGTTTGTTACTAAAATTCCCCGGTGGTTTCTGCCGGGGAATTTTTGTTTTTCATCCTCTAAATCTATATGTAGTAGATAAGTATATCTGGAGTATATAAAAAGAAAAACATAATTTATATAAGATAGTGTAGGACTTTTTGTTATTATTACTTTTCCTTATTACTACTAGAAGTCTGACAGAAGCTCTTGAAAAATACTTTATTATATGATGATAAAGAGTATGTAATCCTGCTAAAGCAAGGAAGCCAGCATGCTTTTGATTGTCTTTTTAAAAAGTATGCTAAAAAAGTAATGTCTTTTCTGATAAAATTTCTTCGTTCGGAAGAGGAAGCTAAAGATGCCCTACACGATATATTCCTGAAAATATGGGAGAATAGAGAAAGTCTCAATGAAGACTTATCTTTCAATTCTTATCTGTTTACCATTGCCCGAAATCAGGCTCTGCATATTCTGCGTGATAAAAAGCTACATGAACAAAAACTAGCGCTGGTATTATCAAATAGTGACGAAGCAGATCAATCCACGGAAACATCAGTCGAGTATACCGATCTGTCGAATCATTATACACAACTGGTGGACCAACTGCCCGTTAAAAGAAAATTGATTTATAATCTGAGTAGAAAAGAAGGCATGTCCTATTTTGAAATAGCAGATTATCTGAATATCTCTGTAAAGACAGTAGAAGGGCAAATGAGTGCAGCATTGAAGTTCCTCAAAGAAAATTTACTACGCTTATCCATTTTTTTATACTTCTTTTTTTCATCCTTGTATGAATACTCTTTTCTACAAAAAAAAGAGTTTCCCTCTATCTCTGAAGTAATAATTTGCTCAGATTATTCTTTGGATCAGTTTTCCAGGAAACAAAAAGATTAGATTAGTCAGCCTATTTCCTATCAGCTTCTGGATTGCCATCTTTCACTTTCAAGGGCTTTCTGAGCCAGTTTTCCAGTTATATATACTGTTATAAATATCCTTTCTGAAGTAATCAGTTGTATTTGCCTTTAAGTAGGGGAGTATGCGTTTATTGATAATGTTATAAAAAAAACAAAAAAAATAGTAAAGTGACTAAGGGTAAACAGTAGGGTTATGGATATACCTGTTAACAACTCCAATTTACTGGAGATAACAGTAGTAATAATTTATAACCCATGAACAACAATCAAGATGTAAGCAGAGATTTACTGGAAAGATTTTTACACAGCCAGACCACCGAAACAGAAAATAAATTTATTCTGGATTGGTTTGAAGCAAATGCAGACTCAGAACTTGCCAGAGAGTATATGGAAGCTGTGTGGAATAGCCCAACTTCCTATACCAATGATGCAGTTCTGGCTAATGTACTGGAAAAGCTTCAGCAGAACATGTCTGGATCTTCCCATACTACTGTATCCCTAAAACCTTTTCTATACTTCAAGCAAAATACCTATTGGCGAATTGCAGCTACCATATTGATATTTCTGTTAGGTGGGCTAGCTGCTTACTTTTATTTCAATACTACGGATATACTAATTGTTCGGACTGATTATGGTAAGATCACCCGACTGATATTGCCAGATCAATCTACTGTAGTATTAAATTCCAACTCTACACTTCAATACAAAAAACACTGGAAGCCAGGAGAAGATAGAAAAGTAATTCTGTCTGGCGAAGCCTATTTTGAGGTAACACATCAGCCTGATCATGCCCGCTTTCTGGTACAGACCGAAGATGATTTCGGGATAGAAGTGTTGGGTACCCGGTTTAATGTACGTAAACGCAAAAATGGGACAGAGGTTGTACTGCATTCCGGAAAGGTAAAACTAAACTACCAGGAAGGACATACAGGTCGCCAGTATATTATGAAACCTGGAGAGTCTGCGAGGCAGTTACAAAATACCAGTACACTGGTTGTCAAAAAAGTGGACCCCTCCATTTCTACTATGTGGATGGCGCATAAGCTGGTTTTCCAGGAAACCACCATCGCGGATATTAAATCCTTGCTGGAAGATATGTATGGTATTGATGTCGTGATTAAGGATTCAGGATTACTCAAGAAGAAATGTACCGGATCTGTTCCCAATGAAAATGCTGAAATCTTACTGGAAGGTTTGAAGGTGCTGTTTAATCTGAAGATTGAACGGAAAGACGGAAAAGTATTTATCAGTCAATGATCATTCTATCAAGCTAATACTCCTCGCACACTATATAGTATTTGCTATCACTTAACACCTGTTTAAATATGAAGTATTCAAAATTACTCCGCTTGAGCAACCTGACCCTATGTTTATTTCTGGGTTGCTATATGATTGGATTCTCACAATTGCTGGCTGTAGGTACATCGTATCGTGACACTCAGCAGAATACTGCAACCAAAAGCCTGAGAGCTGCTTTATTGGATCTGGAACATACCTACAGGGTGTCCATTCTTTTTAACAGTGAGATGAGAGATGTATATGTTCCTTATCAGGAAGGAAAAACATTTTCAAATCTGGAGGATGCGTTACAGAGCCTTTTCAGAGATACAGAACTTACGTACAAAAAAGTCCGTGATAATTTTTATGTAATTGTACTCAAAGAAAATCCGGCGTCACAAAGTAGAGAACTGGATCAGGCTTATATACCCAAAGGGATTCAGCCTCTGGCCTCTTCTGCTATGACCCTAAACTACTCACTACCTCTTGGAAATCATCCAATAGAACGCACTATAACTGGTAAAGTTACTTCATCTGAAAATAATGAAGCAATTCCAGGAGTAACTGTACTGGTCAAAGGTACTACTAATGGAACTGTTACAGATGCGGCAGGAAACTATCAAATCAGTGTGCCGGATAATGGAGGCACATTGGTATTTAGTTTTGTTGGGTACACTACGGAAGAAGTGGCTATAACCAACCAGACAGTAGTGAATGTAACTCTGTTGCCTGATATTAAGGCATTGGGAGAGGTTGTAGTAGTTGGATATGGTACTCAGCAAAGAGATAAGCTAGTAGGCTCTGTTGCTTCAATCAAGGCAGAAGATCTACGTACCCAAGGTGTCAATACTGTTCAAAAGTCATTGCAGGGACGTTTGGCTGGGGTAAATATTGAATCGTCAGGGGGGAATCCTGGTTCTGGTGTTCGTATCCTGGTTCGTGGTACAGGTTCTTTCTTTAATAATGATCCATTATATATAGTAGATGGTGTGCAAGTGACCAATATCAGCAATCTGGCACCTTCAGATATTGCTTCTATTGATGTATTGAAAGATGCCTCTGCCGCTGCTATTTATGGTTCAAGAGCTGCCAATGGTGTGGTGCTGGTAACTACCAAGTCAGGTAAGCAGGGTCCTCCTCAGATTACAATCAATGCGTATGGAGGAATGCAGAATATTATCAAGAAAATGGATGTGCTTAACGCGTCTGAATGGGCTACCGTAAGTAATATGGCACATGACAATGCGGGTTTGCCCCGTCTGGATGTTGCTCAGAATCCGGAATCACTGGGTGCAGGTACTGACTGGCAAGGGGCGATTTATCGCGCAGCACCTGTACAAAGTTATGAAGTAGGTGTGGGTGGTGGTAGTGAAAATTTTACTTATAATTTATCCGGAGGTTACTTTGACCAGCAGGGAATTGTTAAAAAAACGGATTATAATCGGGTAAACCTGCGTATGAAAAGCGATTTTACCAAGGGACGTCTTAAGATTGGTGAAACTGTGATCCTTACGCATGAATACTGGCGCAATATGGCCGGTGGCTGGGGAGGGCAAGGAGGAAATCCGGTTGGCTCTGCTCCTAAAATGATCCCTGTCTTTGATATATATGATCCTGCTGCAATTGGTGGTTTTTCCGGAGTTTCAGGACCTGTAGTAAATGTTGCCAATCCAGTAGCTCAATTATATTTGGAAGATCCCAAAGTATATGCTACCAATATCATTGCTAATCTATATGGAGAGCTAAAAATACTTGATAACCTGAAATACAAATACAATATCGGGTATACTGGTAATTTTGGCTACAATTATACGTATACTGCTCCTTATGTAGTAGGAGGTTTGTTTACTAACCCAAATAGTGATCTGACAGAAAGCCGTAATCAGACTACCTTTGTATTACAAGAGCATACATTGAGTTATGACAAAGCCTTTGGTAAACATAACCTACAGGCATTGCTAGGCTTTGCTTTCCAAAAGAATCAGTACCGTGGTCTGACTGGCTCAAAAAGTGGTATGCCTGATGGAATAGAAGTCCTGGATGCAGGTACAGGTAATATTGCTGCTGGAGGTAATGCGTATGAAAACTCTCTCGAATCCTATTTTGGACGTTTGGTCTATTCATATGATAATCGTTATCTGGTTACCATCAATTTTCGTCGGGATGGTTCTTCTCGCTTTTCGCCTGCTTACCGATATGGTAATTTCCCTTCAGTAGCTGTTGGTTGGAATATATCTAATGAAGGTTTTTTTGATCCTGTAAGAACAGTTGTTAGTACATTCAAAATCAGAGGAAGTTATGGTGTACTTGGTAATCAGGAAATTCCCAATTACTCCTATATCCGCACAATTGATCTGAATCTTAACTATGTTACCGGGCAAAATCAAACATTATGGCCTGGCTCTATTCAGAGATCTTTGGTAGATCCAAACATTAAATGGGAAGAGTCCAGGACAGTAAACGTAGGTGCAGACTTTGGTTTTTTAGAGGATAAAGTCTCCCTTACTGCTGACTATTTTGTGCGTAAAAATACAGATTTGCTTTTGCGTGTACCTCTGCCTTTATCTATGGGTTCAGGTAGTAATCCGGTAGTAAATGCCGGTCAGGTTACTAACAAAGGTATTGAGCTGGCATTATCTTATCGAAACAAGGTGGGTGAACTTTCTTATCAAGTGACGGGCACATTTACCTCTATTAAAAGTATTGTAGATAAATTAGGAACAGGTACACAAGAGATAAGTGGCGGACAGCCTACACACCATGGATCTGCTACTACTTTATCTAAAGCTGGTGAGCCTATTGGGTCATTCTATCTGATTAAAACAGACGGTATATTTAATTCTCAGGCCGAAATAGATGCTTACAGTAAAGATGGACAACCTATTCAGCCTACTGCAAAACCTGGAGATATCCGTTTTGTGGATGCTAATAATGATGGTATTATATCAGATGATGACCGGGTTAATGCAGGCAGTCCCAATCCTAAATTTTCGTATGGTTTCGGTGGAAATGCCAGTTGGAAAGGATTTGATCTAAGCGTGTTTTTTCAGGGAACTTATGGCAATAAAATCTATAATGGATTGCGTCAGGATTTGGAAGGAATGAACCTGGAATGGAATTATGCTAAAACTACACTCAATGCCTGGACACCTGAAAATCACACAGATTTTCCAAGAGCAGTTATCAATGATCCTAACCTGAATTCACGGGTGTCTGATCGTTTTCTGGAAAGTGGATCGTATATGCGTCTGAGAACTTTACAGGTTGGCTTTACTATTCCCAAAGCATTAACGGATCGCATTAAACTAAATAGCTGTCGGATATATATAGGTTTTGATAACTTATTTACTATTACAAAATACAAAGGCTATAATCCGGATTTGGGCCGATACTCTTCTTCCAATGAAAATCAGGGCATATTTGATCGAGGTGTAGATTATGGACATGTTGCCTATCCAATCGCCAGAACTTCTATGCTTGGACTGCAAATCTCTTTGTAAAACCACAACTGATAAACCTATGAAAAAATACATAATTCTTTTGACAATGGTTCTTTCTCTTGGGGCTTGCAAGAAAGAACTGGATACAGTGAATCCAAATGTTATTGTTGCTGAAAACTTCTGGAAAACGGAGGGGGACTTTCAATCTGCATTAGCCGCTACCTATAAGGTGTTTCATGATGTAAATAATGGATACTGGGGTGTGAGAGGAGTAGAACTTTCTAATGGGAGGGGAGATGACTTCTTTATTCGGAATGATGTAAAAGATCTCTATCAGTTGTCAACCTTTACTAACACTCCATCAACAGGTACACCATCCTCTATTTTCTCTGGTGCTTATACAGGTATATTTCGTGCTAACCAGATTATCGAAAATGCTGTTACAGCACCTATTACAGATGATCTGAAGAAACAATTTACAGCTGAGGCACAATTTATCCGGGCATTAAACTATTTTATCCTGGCTATAAACTTTGGAGCTACACCTATTATTACAGCAGTTCCAAAAAGTCAGAGTGAGTATTTTGTAAAACAATCGCCAGAAGAGGATGTCTGGCAACAGATTGTAACAGACCTGCAAGCTGCAAAAGCTGCATTACCTGTTTCTTATCCTTCTGAATGGGTGGGAAAGGCTACTCAGGGCGCTGCTATTGGCTACCTTGGAAAAGCCTATCTATATATGAAGAAATATCCTGAAGCGGAAGCAGAGTTTAAATTGTTGTTGACTGCTCCCTTTAGCTATGACCTGTTACCTAATTATGAAGATAACTTTAAACCGGAATTCGATAATAACAAGGAATCCTTATTTGAGATACAGGTGCAGAATGTAGGGGGAACTAACCCTTGGGCAGGTGAAAATGCCAGTGAAGCCTTAGGGGTTACTACCGCCCAGGAATTTGCACCTACAGAAGTAGCAGGTTGGTTTGAAGCATCTGCCACAGACAAAATGTTTACTGAATTTCAGAAAGAGAAAACGACAACAGGAGACTTTGATCCACGTATGTATGCTTCTATTGTTTGGAATTATCCGGGGGCTATGTATTATAACCGGCCGTTTACTGAATTTAAGCTGGTGTTTGGCTATAGTTCTATGATTCGTAAGTACCAAAACTGGTGGGCGGATAATGAGCAGCCTAATGGTGTATATGCATCAGATATCAATGAAAAAACAATGCGATTTGCTGATGTATTGTTAATGCTCGCAGAAGCACAGACCATGCAGGATAAAGTAACAGATGCTTACGAACATGTAAACCGTGTTCGTAACCGTGCGAAACTTGCCAACCTGCCTGCCGGATACAATCAGAGCCAGATGATGACTGAAATCCGCCATCAACGTATGGTCGAGTTTTTTCGGGAAGGGATGCGCTTTTATGATCTGAAACGTTGGGGATTACTTGAGGAGGAAATAGAAAATAGTGACAAGGTTGGAAAAGAGTTTTTTAACCTGCAACGTCATGAATATTTCCCTATTCCTCAGAATGAAATTAATACTAATCCTAACATTGAGCAAAATCCTAACTGGTAAGTTAGAATACTATCAAGAATAAAAACATACCCTGATCAATCTGCTTGGTCAGGGTATTGTTTTTCTATACTTTCTAAAGTTAACATTCTTATAAAGAACTTCATTCAATCCTTGTCCACCTTTTTGTCACAGTGTTTTCTTTTATAGAGAAGATAGTAATGATATGTTTACCAAACAGTGCTTCTAAAGTATGGGATACTCTGATAAATAACTCCCTACAACCTTGTGATGCTATTTCCATATCTCCTGATTGGAAAAAATACCTGATTGAAAATGAAATACTTTGTGCATAACTCTTTTGAAGTAAGTAGTTTATCTATGAACCCATTAAATGCGAAACTATATACATCCTTCTCAAATGCACTTGTTATTGATGATGATGTAGTGGATTCGCTGATCACTAAAATAGTCTTAACCAAATCCGGATTTGCCAAAAATGTAATCGTATACAATTCCATTCCCGCTGTTAGTGAATATCTTGGAGTTGTATCTTCAGAAGAATATCCTCAGAGTGTAATTTTGGATATGGACATGTCTTATCAGAAAGGTTTCGATTTTCTTTGTTTTCTGGAAAATTATCCTTCTTTCCTCAAGGAAAATGGTTATCTGTATGTACTGAGTAGTTCATTTACTATGATGGATACAAAACGACTGTATAGATTTTCTCGTGTTTGTAAGTTTTTACAAAAGCCTATGACAAGGCAATTGGTTTGGAAGCTTATGGATTCTTTGGAGTCCTGAAAAATCTGGATTTATATCTGTTATACCCTCCTATGTGACCACTTACAACCTTAATGATTGAATGCTCCCTTTATTTTCACCAACGGTCTTATTATTTGTTTCTTTATCTCTTATTAGTCTGCTGATCTTCTTGTTGTGCGCTATAATTCTGGAAGGAAAGTTCTTATATCCTTCATTGCTTACCAAATGGCTGGTGAAAAAGAAAAAGTATGAGGGTATGGATGAGCAGTTAGCTATATCTGATACTGTGTTTGGGGTGGATGATCACGTTTTTATAGAAAGTTCTTCTCAACAGATTGTATTACCACAGGAAGAACAACAAACAAAAGCTTTACTGGATTTGTCTATCCAGTTAAATAAAGATATATATAGTCTGGAAAAGGTTTGTTCTGAGACACTTGAGTTTTTACTGTCCTATATTTCTGCTTATCGTTGTACTATTTTTGTTCCTGCGCCATCAGCCGATTCGCTTACAATTCAGGAAATTTCTACTCTTGAACTAAAAGCTGTATCTTTTTTTGATAAACTGGTATCTGTAGACAATACATCTGTAGAGAATAAATGTAATATCCATACTTCGCTTATTGGTCAGGCCTACCGATCCGGCAAGAAGATAGAGATGAACCTTACCAGCATTCTATCCAGATTACAAGAGAGGAATCGTACTGCGACTTCAACTAATCCAGATACTCATTTATTCTCTTTTTATGACCCTTTGTATACCACTCAATCAAACACACATGTATTCGTAAATAACCTAAAGGAGAATGAGACGGAAAAGGATTCTTTAAAGGCTTGTTTTCTTTTAATTGTTCCTTTTGTACATTCCAATCAGGCAGAGGCTATCATGGAAGTAAGAGGATTTGAAAACTTTGAACCATCTCAGATTTTATTTATAGAAAGGACAGGATATCTATTGGCTACATTACTTGCTGGAAGAAGAACTCTTTTTCAACAATTAAAATCTACCATGAAGCAGGTTATAGTATGGCATAATGCTGCTGAAATGAATCTTAAAGCAGAAATGATCCAAAAAGAAATAGAACAACTAAAATACCTGCAAAAAGAATTGATTAGTGATCTTCATGACGCCCGTAAACTTAACAAGGAAAATACAGATAAGCTTTTGGTGTTAACTATGCAGAATGAGCTTTTAGCCGATTTGGTAAAAGATTTGAGAGTTAGAGAGTCGGAATTGTTGCATGCGCTGCTAAAAAAAGAACAACAGCTAAAAGCGTGCTATAAATACAAGCCACATGATAACTAATTTATATTGTTTTACCACCTGATAATTCTCTTACTTGTGATAGTACTGTCAGGTATTCAAAAATCTACTATAAAGTCCCCTATAACTTCTTCCGAAATACTAACCACTATTAACCCATTAAAACCTATTTCTTATCAGATTTACCTGGATAACTGATTATAAAATTGCATATTGTGCTTCCCGCCTTTGTGTGTAATTTTAGTTGTTTTCCTTCCAGGAGATACAGACTAGCTTTCTATAAATAAACAAGATTATGTCTTGGGATAACTTTTATAGCACGGCTTGTCTGTTGTTAAATGAGTATAATCAGTTGTATATACAGTTCCTCTACTGTATTGGATGGTATATCTGATAGATAATTGAAGTATACAATGACAGCCGCAAAACAGTTTATTAGCAAACAGACTCTCTTCCTGGGAGTCCTTATTATTATTTTACTGCTTCTGTTAAATATAGTATTTACATACCACAACAACAGAATCATGCAGGAGAACAGGCAACTACAAAAACAGGCGGAAGAAATAAAGGTCGCTGTATCTCAGGCAATTTATATCATACATAATGCTGACCTTGCTTTGCGGGGATATGCTTTGTTTAAAGATGCCAAGTATTTGCCTCCTCTCTACTTTGCCAATGAAGATAAAGATTCCATTTACCTGACAATTGAGCTACCATTGCGTAAGCAAAATTATCCGCTTACAGAATTTAATCAATTGAAAGATTCTATTAATGCGTATGTTCATTTATGTATGGATATGAAAGTGCTGTTTGATCAAAAAAACTTTTATGAATTTGAACGTTTGGCTAATCTGGATAAAGGACACCATTTATGGCTTCAATACGAGAAGTTTATGCGAACTATTCATGTCTATGAAGATACGATCAACCTGAGTGCGCAACACCGATATGATGAGGCTGAGAAAAGGATCTATCTGGTGCAGTTTCTTTTGCTTCTTTTGTGTGTGCCTACATTACTCTTTACTGCTTTTCATACACATAAACGGCTCATAACTGCCGAGGGGCTTAAAGAAGCCAAAGAGGAAAATGCGCGCTTACTTGCTGAACAGAATATCACTTTGGAGAAAGTGGTTATAGAACGAACTGCAGAGATTGCCAGACAGAATAAGGAACTTAAAGAAAAGCATCAGCAAATTATTGTACAGAACATCACCCTAAAGGAAATACAAAAACAAAAGCTGGAGATATACACACAGACAATACTGGAAAAAACTCAGATCATTGAAACTATACAACATGAACTGGAAGAATTAAGAAATAGTCGGTCTGAAAATGAGGGCTCTGTTGATAATGAAATTGTTGAAAAGATAAAGGTTATCTTACGATCCCGAATTCTTACAGAGGAATCCTGGCAGCAGTTCAGAACAGACTTTGAAACAGTATATCCTCTTTTTTTTGCTACTCTGCGTTATCACTATTCTGATATCACTCAGGCAGAGCTTAGACTTTCTGCTTTAATAAAACTTAATTTATCCTTAAAAGAGTCTGCAACTATTCTTGGAATTGCCCCTGAAAGTGTAAAAAAAGCCCGGCATCGGCTTAGAAAAAAATTAAAGGTAGAAGAGGAAGAAACACTGGAGAAGTTTATTCAGACATTAGCCTGAAATATCATGTGAAGTTACATACAATGAAGACTGTACAATCTTATCATTGTATAACACAAAGCTGTACTTATCTTTTTTACCAATCTATTTGTGGTAAACTTATTTCCACAAATAGATTGGTAGTTAGAAAAGTTAATCCAAACAATTGTCTCCTGTATTGCAATTGGACTCCACTTATCAAATCAGGTTTTATACAGACTTCTCCATTAAATTAATCTCTTATGAAGAGACTCTTTTCTATAGTAAGTGTGTGTTTATTTCATACCTATACAGTTGTTGCAGGCGTTATTCAATTCCCTGTTCTTAATAAAACATCATTTCAGCAGTATGAGAAGGTTGAACTAACCTTTCAGATTAATCAAATATATAGCAATCCTTATGATCCGGATATTGTAAAAGTAGATGCTGAAATAATAACACCTGAAAATAAAACTGTACTGGTCCCCTGCTTTTATTACATTCCTGCAATATTCAGTATCAACTCAGCTACTGAAAGTACTACAGGAGCTTCCTGGAAGCTTCGTTATACACCTGTGCTGGCAGGCAGTTATCAAATCAGGATAAAGATTGTGGATGGCACAACGACTGTTTCTGATCCTATATCTTTTACTGTGACAGCAGGTAGTGCAAAAGGTTTTGTTCGGATTGATGCTGGTAATAAACAGTTTATGCGTTTTGATAATCAGACACCCTATTATCCGGTAGGGTACAATCTATGTTGGAACAATAGAAATCTGGTAGATTTTTATCACACATGGATTACACAGCATATGAATCCCAATGGAGTGAACTGGATGCGATACTGGCTTACTGACTTTGCCCGACAGGCACTCGAATGGAAGCCTGGACACTGGTCGGATTGGTACAATGGATTGGGAAGGTATAATCAGTCTGCTGCAGGTATACTCGATTCAACAATAGCATTGTGTGAAGCCAATGGAGTTTACATGCAACTGGTAATGCAACATCATGGCCAGTATTCAACTAAGGTCAATTCCGAGTGGGCTGATAATCCATATAACATAGCCAATGGTGGTTTTCTTTCCAATGCAGGTGATTTTTTTACCAATGCAGATGCCAAAAAGCAAACGCAGAAAATGTATCGTTACATTGTAGCTAGATGGGGATATTCGCGCTCTATTATGAGCTGCGAGTTGTTTAATGAGGTAGAATATTCAGACGGGACAAATACAGCTATTGATAACTGGCATGACGAAATGAGTCAGTATCTGAAATCTATTGATGTAAACCAACATATTGTCAATACCAGTAGTGGGAAAGATAATTCTACTCTTCCTTTGTTGAATGACAATGTTGCCATGGATCAGCTTCAGTGGCATACCTATTCAGGTAGTATTGAGAAGGTTGTATATAACCAGATACAAACATTTATTCCCTATACCAAATCCATGATGAATGGAGAGTTTGGCAGTGGAACTGAATATCCGCAGAATGGCTCACATCCGGATAACTGGGGAGATCATGTGCGCAAAACCATGTGGACGAGTATGATGAGTGGAGCACCTGCTATGTTCTGGTTTTGGGATATTTATATTGAAGCCAAAGGCTTATACAGTATGTATAAGCCACTCAGCCAGTTTATGAATGGGATAGATATTGTAAGTGAAACAGATGGTATATCTCGTAAAATTCCGTTTGCCAATAATCCGGCCATAGTAGGTACAGTCAATGTCGCTCCCGGAGTGTCAGATTGGTCGGGAACCAACAGTCCAGACCCATTTACAAGTACTATTGATGCCTCAGGTACTGCCTCCAACACAGCCACTTTGACAAATTATATTCACGGCTCCTGGCAGAATCGTAACAGGGATCTTCGATTTACAGTTACTTTTCAAGGTACAGGCTCTGTTACATTGCAGGTCAACGACCTATCTGGTTCCGGAACCAAGACGATAGAGGTCTATGTTGATAATACACTGAAAACAACCTGTAATGTTACGGCTAAGGGATCATTTACGATAGGCTCTATCCCTGCCGGACAACATGTAATTCGTCTCTATAATTCAGGCCAGGATTGGGTACAGTTTGGTCAGATTCAGTTTACCAATGTGACCATTCGTCCATTGGAGGCATTGGGGTTTACAGGTACTAAAAAGGCATATGGGTATGTAAACAATACAACCTATGGTGAGTGGGCTGACTCTACAACTATTACCGTAATCAGTAGTGCTTCCCTAAAGGTTGGAAAGATGGAGAAAGGAATCTATGACGTCTCATTTATGAATCCGGTGACAGGTGATTTGATAGGCCAGAGCCAGATTACAGCGACAACAGATTCTCTTACTGTTCTTTTGCCTTCATTCCGAAAAGATCTGGGGTATAAGATAGCCTACATATCTCCTGGACCTACTGCCACAGAGAGAAATACCAATAACTTTGGATTATTATATCCTAATCCCAGTGGTAATTATTTAATTATTGAGATAGAGGATGCTGCCACCATTCGTTCAGTAGTGGCTTATACGCTGTTAGCTGCACCATATAAGTTGCCTTATACAACCCAAGGTAACAAATGTTATGTGAATACTTCCTTGTTGCCTTCTGGTCAATACTGTCTCACATATACAACACGCAACGGGCGAAAAGCTTCATCCCGTATTATCAAACAGTAGACATCATACCTGTCACCGTCATTATCAAACAAAAAGCTCTGATTTATTAAGTCAGGGCTTTCTGTTTATGTAGGAAGTAATGTGTTAGTGGTCAGCAGTATGCATAATTTAGTTTTCTGTTTTTAATAGTTTTTTATTGAAAAGTATTGTTGTTTATTATTTTTGCCGTTGAAGAGTTGTATTTAGTTGTAGTATATTGTTCTTTAGTTCATAGTTTTAAAGAGAGAAATCTTGTTTTTAATACGTTAAAACCTGACAGGCGCTAGATGTATTGTTTTTGTATTGGTTTTTGTGCTAGTTAATCCTATTACATTTCAATAGGTCTGATTAATTTTTTTCATTCGCTTACTTACTTGTTTTCTATGTCTCAAAACCGCGCTATTCGTTTATCAAAACTTCGTCGGCAATCTGGCCTTACTTTAAGAGAAGTATCAGAAAAAATAGGGCTATCTCACGGTCGTATTGATGCGTATGAATCAGATTCCTCTATTAAGATCAAACGCCATATTCTGGATGCACTGGCAAGTTTGTATCATACCACTGTAGATTTTATTGAAGAAGGAATAGAACCCGAAGGAGCAGAGACCCATACTCGAGAAGTCAATATTGCAGAAATAGATCGTTTGAATGACAGACAGATAAAACGTCTCCGAATTCCTATCATTCCTTTGTCTGTGAGTGCAACCTTTCTGGAAAATGTAGATGGTAGTTTTGTCTATGACTGGAAAGAACTTTCCAATTTGGAGCAGGAGAGTGTGGTAAAAGAACCAGGTGTACGTTATGATGGAAAGACTGTCGTTTTTAAGGTAATCAACTATTCCATGTATCCTGCCATCAAGCCGGGTTGTCGCATATTGTGTACCTGGGTAGAAGATGGTAACTGGCAGTATGCCCAGGGAGTTCATGTACTATCCTTGCGAACAGGCATGCTGATTGTAAAGCGGGTTCGTAAATATGAAGAAGGGCGTTTATTGCTGGTAAGTGATAATCCGGACCATGGAGAAATGTGGGTAGGACTAAGTGATGTGATTGCTATCTGGAAGGCTGAATACAAAACATATGAACTGATCGAGTAGAGTTGGCATTGTACCATTTTATTTCAGGGTTTGCAACGGAGTATGTTTCTGCAAACCCTGATTTATTTTATAATAGGTGTTTGAGATTACATTCGAGGTGCTTTTCTCTTATTATTGCAATAAATCTTTCTTCGTCTTTTATGCATATAGCAACATATAACCTTAGAGGTGTATAAAAGCAAGTAGTAGAAAGACTTATCTATACTCCGAATAGTATGCATACTATGTGCAAATGTCTGATTTATAAGGTTATATATGTGAACCTGATTGCTGTGACTATCAGTTCTGTCTCTTTTTCTCAGAACAGGTCAGGGATTCGATCTGCAGATTATTGTGCACCTGCTCTTAGTTATACATACGATACACTGTATTTCCCTAAATCTAATATTGAATCAATCCTGAATGAAGATACAAGTCTGGTCCGGCGATTTTCCCGACATGATCTTCTGGTTGCCAATGCTGTTGGAATTATTCCTTTGCTGCAACAGTGGATGAGAGCCAGGAAAAATGTTACAACAGATACCCGATTAGAACAAACTATTATACAAAGCAAAATACAGAGCCGTTTGCATCTGGCTTCTACGGAGATTGCAAGTCTGGCTGCCGAACTGGATTGTGCCGGAGAACATGCCGATCAGCTGGCAACTTACCTGGATCAGAAAGATGAAAAACGAATCAGAAAGCTGACCATATTATCTATCGTTACTGGAGCTGTCACTACAGGCGCGACTGCTTTGGTTGATAATGAACAAACGAACAAAGTAGTAGGCATTGGAGGTGGACTTATAAGTGCTGTATTGGGAGGGATGGCTGCATTTTCATCGCATAGAACCTTGTTTGTAGAACATAAACGCAATCTGCTTACAGATATTTGGAACGAAAACCATAACTCTTCTGTATATTCTCCTTTTGTATGGTATATGTTAAATGAGAAGTCATTTAGCAATACAGCTCAAATATCTGTTATTCAAAATATTCGGAAGCGATGGCAGGCATATGCACTGAATGGGATGAACAGCCGGGAAGTAACCTTATATTTTGGCCCTGGCGGAGAGTATCAGCAAGATGACCTCCATACCAGAGCCAATATGTTAAATCAACTGCAGTCTTCTGTACGTTCTATTAACCAGGATTTGCAAAGCCTTATGTTAGCCTTATCTGGCTGGTAGTCTAGTGAGAAAACCATTAAATCAACAGTGTCACCTCTCCATTAGCTAGTTAAGTGCTTTGGGAACTTCTTCTTCTACAGGCTTATTGGATTTAGGATTGCCAATGATGAGGCGTATACCTTTATCATAACTTATATAACTCCATATCCAGTTAAGAAATACAAACAGGCGGTTCCGAAAGCCAATGATGGATATAAGATGGACAAACATCCAGATAAACCAGGCAAACCAACCCTGCATTTTATATTCCTTTTTGTTGATTTTCAGATCTGCAACAGCCCGATGACGTCCAATAGTAGCCATAGATCCTTGATCTTTATAGTGAAAGGGCTTTAACGGTTTGCCAGTGAGGATACAGGTCAGATTCTCACCTAAAAGCCTGCCTTGCTGGATAGCAGGTTGGGCCATCATTGGATGTCCCTGAGGATTGTCAGGTGTAACCATTGCTGCAATATCTCCAATGGCAAAAATATTAGTATACCCAACAACTTTGCTATATTCATCTACCTGTATGCGTGACCCTTTGAGAATACATTTTTTATCCAGTCCTTCGATAGGGGCTCCAGATACACCTGCTGCCCAGATGAGTGTACGAGTAATCAGTTTTTCACCAGAATCGAGCACTACAGTGTATCCATCATATGATTCTACCCGTCTGTTGAGCCACACCTTTACATTCAGATTCTCTAAGAACTGTAGTGCTTTCAGTGATGCTTCCTCTGACATACCATTCAATATACGTGGACCACTCTGTATAATATGAATGTCCATTTTCAGGAAGTCCAGTTCTTTGTAATCGTTCGGAAATACATGTTTACGCAGTTCGCTTAGTGCTCCTGCCAACTCTACTCCTGTAGGACCTCCTCCAACGATTACAAAATCAATCAGACTGTTTAACTGTTCATCATCTTCAATTTGTAATGCTTTTTCAAAGTTGGATAGAATCGTGTTACGAAGTGAGAGGGCATCAATGATATTTTTTATAGGAATTGAATTCTTTTCAATTTCTTTGTTCCCATAAAAATTAGTGGTCGCTCCTGTGGCAATTACCAGATAGTCATATCGCAGAAATCCAATAGAGGTTTCTACAACCTGAGTCTGGGTATCAACAGAAATCACCTGAGCCAGACGAAAAAAGAAATTGGGTTGTTCATCAAAGATCTTTCGGAAGGGGTAAACAATAGATTCAGCTTCCAGTCCGGCTGTAGATACCTGATACAAAAGAGGCTGAAAGGTATGGTGATTGGTTTTATCAATCAGTACTACCTGTACATTTACTCCGTTCAGCGATTTTGCTAGCTCTATACCTGCAAATCCGCCACCAACGATTACTACGCGTGGATTTTCGGAGTCTGGAATTCTGGCTTTATTACCCATGTACTTTTTAGGAAAGATATGTCAAATGTAGAAATACAAGAATAAAAGCAAGGCTAAAAATAATTGGACCTGAATATAACTAAAGACTACAGACAGACTATTGTGTGTGTGTAAAAATATATGTCAGATTTATGTAAGATTTTTTTCGGAAATCGCTTACTTTTTTAAGTCGAAACGGATATAAGTATAGTATTATGAAAGACTGTCGCAAGGTTACAGAGCTTTGACAGATCAGAGTAGCAATATGAATAGTGTGTAAGTATTTATTTACGTTTTACAAATTTTATCTTTATCCATCCCATGAAAACTACTTATATCAATTTGGTCACTTTGTTATCGTATTCTTTTTTAAGAAATAAAACGGTTGGTTGGATCTTCTATTGCAGAGTGATCCTGATACTATTAGCTGTATGTTATTTTACAATTTATATGTAAGATGCCAATAAGAAGGTATTTCTACTTCTTATTCTGACATAATAAAACAAAAAAAGACGTTGGTATAATCAATTACACCAACGTCTTTTTTTGTTTCAGGACTACATTCCTATCCGTTTTTTTCAAGTGTTTGGCGGCAGTATTCTACACACTTGGCAACTTCCTTGACTGCTGTGGAACCTTCAGGTATCTGATATTCCAGTTCAATTGTTCCCGGAAATGTGTACTTGTTTTTCCGCATGAGTTGTAATATATCTTTAAGAGGTGTGTCTCCTGTGCCCCAGGGGAGATTTTCTTTTCCATGATCAGGATTTTGTCTGTCTTTCAAATGGACACTTGCAATACGGTCGTGTTTAGCCTCAAGTAGTTCCAAGGCATTGTATCCTGCTGCGGTGTAATGTCCCAGATCACAGTTTAGGGCATTGTATTTGGATTGTCCCAAGGCAACATCCCATAAGGTAGGAGTTTGCTGAAGGTGTCCATGGTATGCAACCAGGACTTTATGTTTAGCTGCTATGTTCGCGAGACGCTGGGTTTGAACTGAATCTGTTGGCATTTCCAGGGTAACATGGGTGGCTCCCAATGCTTTTGCTGCCCGCATACCATAGTCAATTTCGCTATCTGTATTGTTAACTCCAAATGCATTAGGTTTATATGCATATATGCTTACTCCAGCAGCTTTGTACATGCTACGAAGCTGTTCAAATTTATCCATAGCAACTTTTGTCCGCCAGTCTGCTATGTCTTTGGCCTTGGCTGCCTGTTCAGCTTTTTGCTCAGGTGTTAGTTCTGGTCGTTGACCTGGAGTTCCTCTGAAGGGCTGCATCGGCTCTGTAGAAGCATGGGGTGCTCCTGCAAATGCTTCTGCTACGTTTCCCATCAGTTCGATAGCGCTGATATTACACTCAATGCAGTATTGGAGAATTTGTTCTGCATTGCTTGGCAAACTTCTGAATGAATATGTGATTACACCTATCTGAACTCCATTGAATTTTGAATTGGGCTTACCCAGATTTTTCAGAATAGCAGGAGCACTGAAAACAGATTGTGGCAATAGAACTGCTCCTGTCAAGGCTGTAGTTACAGTTCCCAGGAAATTACGTCTTGTGAGTAGTGGCTGTTCCATATAGCAATGGGGAATAGGTTGACAAATACGTTTATACTCTGGTTCCCAATGGTTTACCAGGGATATACCAGCTTTTGAATGATTAGGTGTTTGGGTAGCATTTAAAAAGACATTTTCTGACAGGGAAGATGTTTTATTTATAAAGTACAAAAAATTGTTAGACTCCTGCAATTGGTTTAAGCTTTTTGTAGTTTATTTTCGACAGGCAGGTTATTTTTACCTACAATTAGTATTTATAGACTGTTTAATAATCAGGAGAGTAATTAGACGATATGATAGGAAATGGTTTAATTTCAATGGCGAATAGTGAGTATGTAGTTAAATAAATAAAAACAGGTACAAATTGATGCTTGTACCTGTTTTGTATTTATTCTCCATCTGCTTCTTCCAGTTCATCTATATTGATTTTTTCCAGATTACTACGTGCTGGTCCCGTCAGGAGTTCGCCATCACAGGAGAAACGAGATCCATGACATGGGCAATCCCAGCTTTTTTCAGTACTATTCCAGGCTACAGCACATTTGGCATGAGGGCATGTCGGATTTACAGCATGTATGCGTCCATATTCGTCTTTGTACATAGCTATGGAGGTGCCTTCGTATTCCACAACCCGGGCTTCATCATGTGCCAGATCTGCCAACTCTCCAAGATCACTCTGAGAAAACCATTTACTGGCGAATTCCTTTATAACATCTGCCTGTTCTTTCACAAAAGAAGTAAATCCTGCTACTGGTTTTACTCTGCCGGGAGCAAACAAATCTTTATAAGGGCTTTGACCTGTAGTGAGCAGTTCATTGAGTACAATAGCTGCCACTGTACCAAGTGTCATACCATTTCCACTGAAGCCTGTAGCAACATAGATATTGTCAGACGCTCCTGGTAAATGTCCTATATAAGGTAAGCCGTCGGTTGTTTCAAAATATTGGGACGACCATCGGAATGCAATCTGATCTACATCAAAATACTGTCTTACATGGCTTTCCAGATTACGGAAGCAAGTTTCTGTATTTTCCATATGCGCTGTTTTATGATCCTCTCCACCCACAATCAGATAACGTTTACCATCTATGTCCTGAGTGCGATAATAATGGTAAGGATCCTGCATGTCATATACTAAAGCGTCCGGGTATTGTGCCTCATTGTTTAGTGTTACAGCCAATACATAACTTCGATAAGGAGCGCAACGGAAGTGCAACAGATTCACACCAGGAGGTATATGTGTAGCATATACTACTTGTCTGGCCTGAATAGTTCCCTGAGAAGTGGGTACCTGAATAATATCTCCTTCCTCGATATTTGTTACTTTGCAGTCTTGCAATAAGGTTCCGCCTGCTTTTTCAAAGGCGTTTGCCAGGGCATATAGATAGCGGGTAGGATGAAACTGTGCTTGTTTATCAAAGACCAGTGCCTTCTGAAATGAAACATTTATTGGAATCTGATTTGTATATTCGATGGAAATTCCTGCTTTACGGGACGCCTCAACTATTTTGTCTATATACTTTGCCTGTTCTTCATCCTGAGCAAAGAGATACCCAGGTAATTCTTTAAATTCACAGTTTGCCTGATAGCTGTTAGCCAGTTGCCTGATCATTTCAATAGCTTCACGGGTAATCCCGGCTACCATTTGAGCACTTTTCTCATCGAAATTACTGATTAGGGTATGGTAATCCGTATCAAGCATGGTATTCAGATGGGCTGTAGTTCCTCCTGTAGTTCCAAACCCAATAGAGTTTGCTTCTGCAACTATACAATTCTTACCAGATTTTTGTAATAGAAGGGCTGTTGTTATACCTGTGATCCCTCCTCCAACGACCAATACATCATAAATTTTACCAGATTTCAGGGCTTGGTTGTCTGACTCATAATCAGGTATCTGGTCTTGCCATAGGCTGGTTGTTTTTCCATCTCTTCTCATAGCTAGTTAATTTTTATAGGTTGTATTAACTATGCCTAAAAAAGGATGCCTCTTGGAAAGCTATGAGTATTGAGTATGTAGCTATACTTCCACACTTATTTTCCAAAGTGTGGAGTGCACAATTTTTATGCTGTTTAGCTATTTTTTTGCTGTAGAATTTCTCAGGACCTTGGAATAACTCTTTGCTGGTCGTTCATAGGAGGTGCTGCTCCTTCATGATTTGTTAGTCCTTTATTTTCACTTATCTGATCATCTATCTGTCTGTGAATGTCCAGTTGCTGAAGAACACTTTCAAGTTCTGCTGCAGGTCTGTCAACGATTTGCATTATATCATTTGCAAAGGACCTATAGGACAGGTTCTGTGTTATATAAAAATGTAATAATTCGTGACTGGCCTCATATAGATGCCTCATCAAAGTGAGGCTTTCCTGAAAGTCCTGATTCTGAAGATTGTCAATTTGTTCATCACATCCATTCTGATAGTGTATCGCCAATTGGAGATGATAGACAAACATATTCTTTAATTCTGAGTCCTTCTGCACTTTATTGAGCAACCACTGAAGGTTTGCTGGTTGTGAGTAGGTCATTTGCATAAACCCTCCTTTCATTTAGTTACCCGTATTCCGATAGATATTCAGAGACCTGTAATAAACATCGCAACAGTCCAAATATCTTTATATAGAATGTAAAAGATGGTGCCTCCGCTAACAGGTACATGTTAAATCTGGGTAACCAGCTTTAAATCTATAGCCGTAAGGGGTTTTAATAAGCAATCTTTAACAAGTGGATATTGCTGTGCACGCTGAAGATCATATTGATTTACATATGCTGTAAGCAGACAAACGCCTACTTTGATGCCTGTGTCTTTGGCACTGGGAACAGTTCTGAATAATTCCATCAATTTATCCAGAAATTGCCATCCATCAATACCAGGCATAATAATATCAAGAAATATCCAGTCTGGTAAAGAGGTATAGTTACCCAAAAGAAAGTGCTTGCGAATAAGAGTAAGAGCAGAAACAGCAGAAGAAAAACTTTGTAGCTTTACTTTTACTTTTGATTGTGTATCTGTTGGAAAGGGCTCAGCTTGTTTGTTACTTTCTGTATCTGATGTGTATAGTGGATGGGTGTATTCAACAGGAATAGAAAGAAGCTGATTTTTACCGACTGTTTTTTCGAGTTGTTTTTCAAATATTAGTCGGGAGGTCTCGTCATCGTCAATTAAATAGTATAGCATAATTTATAAGGCTGTTTTGTTTGAAACTATGCACCATCCTGAATATTATTCAGGGAAATTATCTGAAAACAACTGTCAATAAACAAAACAGGATATAAAGAGAGTATAAAAAAGACATTTGTTTAACTCTCAAAAAAAGCATGCCTTTAAGAAGAATGAGCAGAGATTTCAGATAAGACTGAAATAGATTGTGATGAGAATAGCAGGAGAGATTGGAAGGATGCTTATTTTTCTCTTTGCTCCATCCTGTAAAAAAAACAGTTGACAGGATGGAGTGAGCTATCCTTTTATAGAAGAGTTGTAGGGCAGACATACTCTGTTAAAGGAACTTTATTAACAGACTTAATGGCAGAAAACCCACCTTTTACATCTACCAAATTTTGAAAGCCACGAGCTTTTAATATAGAAATAGCTGTCATAGATCGATAGCCACCTGCACAATGCACATAATATGTTTGTTCAGGCTTGATTTGTGACATGTATTGATTAAGAAAGTCTAAAGGTAGATTTTCAGCACCTACAATGTGCTCAGAATTGTATTCGCTTCTTCTACGTACATCTAAAACTGCTAGCTTGGAGTTTTCAATAAGTAGTTCCGAGAATTGTTCTGCTGAAATGGATTCTATCTGATCCGTTTCCATCTGAGCTACTTTCCAGGTTTCAAAACCACCCTCCAGATAACCTATACAGTTATCATACCCTACACGTGCCAGACGGGTAATCGTTTCCTGTTCTTTTCCTGATTCTGTGACCAGTAAAATCGGTTGTTTAAAATCGGGTATCAGTGTTCCTGCCCAGGACGCAAACTGCCCGTCCAGACCTATATTGATCGAATTAGGAATGAATCCTTTGGCAAAAATCTGTGCATGTCTGACATCCAGTATAATAGCGTCTGTTGTGTTTGCTATAGCTTCAAATGTACCAGGAGAAAGTGCCTTATTACCTCGTTCAATAACCTTATCCAGCTTTTCATATCCTTTGATATTGAGTAATACATTATATGGAAAATAACCAGGAGGGGGCATTAATCCATCCAGAACTTGCTGAATAAATTGTTTTTTGGTAAGGTTGGGATTTAGTGCATAGTTGTGTTTTTTCTGATTACCGAGAGTATCAGTCCTTTCGTTGCTCATTTTCTTACCACAGGCACTGCCTGCTCCATGACCTGGATAAATGATAACCGTATCAGGTAAAGGAAGTATTTTGGTATGCAGAGAATCATACAGATGTCCGGCAAGTTTTTCTTCTGTTAGTTCGCTGATTACATGCTGCGCCAGATCCGGGCGTCCTACATCTCCAATAAAAAGGGTATCTCCGGTAAATATAGCTACTTCCTTCCCTTGTTCATCCAGCAAAAGATAACACGTAGATTCCATGGTGTGTCCAGGTGTATGAATGGCCCGAATACTGATTTTACCAATTCGAAACTCTTGGCCGTCTTCGGCGATAAGGGCTGGGTAGGCAGGTTGTGCGGATGGTCCAAACACAATATCTGCTCCGGTTTTCTCGGCAAGATCTAAATGTCCTGATACGAAATCAGCATGAAAGTGTGTTTCAAAAACATATTTGATTATGACATTATCCTGGTTTGCCCGTTCAATAAAAGGTTGGATATCCCGTAGCGGATCTATGACAGCAGCTTCTCCGTCTGATACAATATAGTAGGCTGCTTCTGCCAGGCAACCTGTATAGATTTGTTCGACTTTCATGGTTAGTAGTTGGTTTCAGATGAAAATAGTATATAGAGCAAAATTAGGCTCTCTAAACCATGCGTTATGTAACATTTACTACACTAAAAAATGATTCTTGTCAGATTTTCAGCAAGACAGAATGATCCTTTATAAATTCAGATACTTTCTCTATCAACGAGTTTGAATAGGCAATCCTTTTTTAGTAGGATAGTATCTTTCATGCCTTATTTTTGTGAAAGCAACTACTTCAACACAATGAAATATACAATTCTTGGATTGCTTGTCTTCTTATTGTTTGCGAATGGAGTATCTCCTTTAAAGCTTTCTACTCCTAAAGAAGAAGAAATTACTATTGCGGCGGCAGCTGATCTGCGATTTGCCATGGATTCACTGGTGACCGTCTTTAAAAAAACGTATCCATCTTATAAAGTGACTGTTATCTATGGTTCTTCGGGTAAGTTTTTCCATCAGATCTCCAATGGAGCTCCCTTTGACATGTTCTTCTCTGCTGATAAAGAGTATCCGGTACAGCTACAGGAAAAAAAACTTACTGCATCCTCTGTGAAACTCTATGCAATTGGGAAACTTGTACTATGGAGCAAGAAACTCAATCCAGTGACAAAAGGTATGAATATAGTGCTTGATCCTTCTATCAACAAAATTGCGATTGCGAATCCGGAACATGCTCCTTATGGAAAGAAGGCTAAGGAAAGTCTCATTCACTACAAATTGTATGATAAGATAAAGTCTAAACTAGTATTAGGTGAAAATATCTCACAGACTGCACAATATATATCTGTTGGTGCTGCTGACATTGGGATTGTTGCCTTATCATTGGTGATGAGTCCTGAACTTCAGAATCAGGGAAAGTATTATGTTATTCCAGATACTACACATACTCCTCTGGAACAAGCTTATGTAATTTTAAAGCGTGGTGAAAAGAAAAAAGGGACACAGCTATTTTCTACTTTTATAAGCTCTCCCTCTGCTAAGTCCCTATTACAAAAGTTTGGCTTTTCTCTTCCTAAGTAGTATATACTAACAGGTACAAATGGATTTATGGAAGAGTATCTTGAAACATTGTTGCTGACATGTCAGCTGGCTTTTTGTACAACCTTTATTTTATTGATACTAAGTATTCCTCTGGCATATGGTCTGGCGTTTTTCCGTTTTCGGATCAAGCCCATTATAGAAGCCCTGATTAGTTTACCTCTGGTATTACCACCTACTGTATTGGGGTTCTATCTGTTGGTTACATTCAGCCCCGAGAATATGCTGGGACACTGGTTGGAGAAGTATCTGCATGTTTCACTTAATTTTACCTTTGCGGGCATTCTGATAGGCTCAACAATATATAGTTTGCCTTTTATGGTACATCCTATACAGGCAGGCTTTGAAAATTTTCCCTCTATTCTACTGGATGCTTCCTATACTCTAGGCAAATCGCGGATGACTACTCTATGGAAAGTGATTTTACCGAACATCAAACCTTCTCTGCTAAGTGGTATTGTACTTACCTTTGCACATACTATGGGAGAATTTGGCGTGATTTTGATGATTGGAGGCAATATTCCCGGTGAGACGCGTGTAGCATCTATTGTAATTTATGATCTGGTAGAAGATCTGAAATACAAAGAGGCTAATCAGTATGCCTTGGCTTTATTACTGTTTTCCTTTGCCTTGTTAATTGCTTTATATCGATTATCCCGAAGAACTCAGTCACATACACTATTTTAAGTGAGACACATTGTGTTGTTTATTCATGTCACCTATGATTGATATCCAACTCTCTAAATATATCCATACCTCAGAAGGGAATCAAATGCTTACGATAGAGATGCAGATTGAAACCGGATCCGTTGTGGCTTTGTATGGAAGTTCGGGTGTTGGAAAGACTACCTTGCTTCGGATGCTTGCTGGGCTAACGAAACCTGATGATGGACATATCGAGGTAAACGGACAAATCTGGTTTGATAAGAAAAAAGGCATTCATGTAAGTCCACAAAAGAGAGGGGTTGGGATGGTGTTTCAGGAATATGCCTTGTTTCCCAATATGACAGTACGACAAAATATTGAATATGGCTTGGCTGATCATAGAGATAAACGATGGGTAGATGAACTTTTGGAACTGACTGATCTGACTCAACTAGCCGCCCGAAAACCAGGTACATTGTCTGGCGGACAACAACAGCGTGTGGCTTTGTGTCGTACCCTGGTGTGTAAGCCTTCATTGCTTCTTTTGGACGAAGCTTTTTCGTCTCTGGATCAAGCAACCAGAACTCGTTTACAGGATGAAACCCTTCGGTTACACAGGCATTTTTCTCTTACAACCATTCTGGTAAGCCATGATATAGAAGAGATTCGTAAGATGGCCGATGTTGTAATAAAAATAGAACAGGGGAAAATAATAAAGAAGGGGAGGCCCGCAGATCTATTATCTTCTCCAAAACAATATCATCATTTAGAATTAAAAGGCATTCTTACTAAAATAGAAATAGTAGAAGGAGGTTCGATTCTTACTATCTATGCATCTGATAGCACCCATCGGATCTTTCAGGATAGTGGTGCTTCCACACTACAAAATCCTACTCAATGCAAAGTAGGAGATACCATTGTTATTACTCTTCCCTATGAATCATCCTCAGTTCGCAAATTGTGAGTAACTAACTCATTACCAGAAATTAAGAGAATTTGAAAGAAAATATTATAAGATATGGTCTGTATGGGTAAGTAATGTCTGTAGATAAAATGTTGTGAGTGAGTGTGTTGTTGAGTTGAAGCTATAGGCAAATAAGAAGAATGGACAAATTCATTACATTCTGGCAAACTCTTCTCCCAACACCCTAAATAATTGATTCTGAAAAAAGAATTATCTTTAGGGGAAATTACACCGTCAAACATGTTTTTATTTTAAAACATATTAAACACTTTATGAAATATACATTACACTCCATTTTCTGTTTTATTTCTTTTTTCAGTATTACACAAATTTCAGTACATGCACAGGATTACAATCCCAAACAGGCAGGTTCTTATATGACCTATATAAGTCAGCAACATCGGGAGATTACAAAAGACTTTCTTAGTTATACAAGTGCAGTTGGCCATGGAAAAAGTGCCCGAAAGATTGAAAATCGCCGAAAGGAGTTGATTAAAACCGTAGCAGAAGCCCGTCAGAAGGTAAGTTCAATGCCTGCTTATGAAGGAGATAAGACATTACGCGATTCTACAGCCAATTATTATTTGATTACCTCACATATCTTAAATGAAGACTATGGCAAAATCGTGAATCTGGAAGATGTAGCAGAGCAATCGTATGATGCTATGGAGGCTTATCTGTTGGCTCAGGATCTTGCTAGTGAAAAAATAGAACAGGCCAATGACCGTCTTCAGTTAACAGAGAAACTGTTTGCCAAAGACCATAATGTTCAACTGGTTGATACAAAAGATGAGTTGTCCGAGAAAGCTGCAAAAGCTGGGAAAATAACAGATTATCATAGAGTGGTATATCTTATTTTCTTCAAAAGCTATAAGCAGGAAATGTATTTGAGTGAAGCAATTCAGAAGAAAGATATCAATGCTATTGAACAGAGTAAAAATACTTTGTTAAAGTACAGCCAGGAAGGAATTGAAAAATTGAAAGCCACTCCTGCCTTATTTAGTGATAATACATTGGAAAGCGGATGTCGGCAGGCACTACAATTCTATATTCAGGAATGTACTACACAGATTCCGGTAATGACAGATTTCTATTTGAAAGAAGAAAACTTTGATAAGATCAGAAAGGCATTTGAAGCAAAACGTGAAAAAGAAAGAACCAAAGACGATGTTGCTCAGTATAATAAAGCGGTTCAGGATATGAACAAAGGTATTAATGATTTCAATAGTGCAACTACTCAGTTAAATAATGGACGCAAGAAAGCCATTGAAGGGTGGAATAATGCTTCTTCGAAGTTTCTGGATGTACATACACCTAAATACAGATAGTATTTAATTACTAAACAGATGGTTACCTTATTCTTTTAACCATCTGTTTAGATTGGTATTGAGTAGTTCGGTTACCATAGGATCATTGAGATTTTCTTTAGTCACTATGATAATACCAGTATCGATATGTTTTTCGAAAGGCTGATTTTTTAGTATCGCAATAGCTGTTTTTACTCCTTCATATCCCATTTTAAAAGGATCCTGTATGGCTAGTCCATGTAATTTATCCTTTTTCAGTGCGTCCAGCAATGTTGTATTGGAATCAAAACCCACAAATTTTACCTGACCTGCTTGTCCCCGCTTTTCCAGGGCTTGTAACATCCCTTGTGTAGTAAGTTCTGTTGGCGTAAATATACCATCCAGCTGACTACAGCTATTTAATAAGTTCAGAGAGGCATGGACAGATTTTTCTATTGTGACACCTGCATAATGATTGCTTGATACCAGTTCGATTGACGGTCCATATTCTTTTAGTCCTTCCAGAAACCCATCTTCACGTGCCATTGCACTGGCTGATCCTTCATGATAACGTAGCATGGCTACTTTTCCTTTACCTTCCAACAGTTCACATAGACGTTTTGCACAAAGCTTGCCTGCCAGTTTGTTATCAGTAGCAATAAAAGAATGGAAGTCCTGTGATTCTAAATCTGAGTCAATGATAATAACAGGTATATGTTTCCTGGAGGCCGAGGCTACTGAAGGAGCCAAATCATGTACATCAATGGGGGCTAATACAATAGCATTTACTGACTGTGATGTAAAGTGTTGTACTGTTTGAATTTGTCCCTGTTTATCATCTTCTTTTTGGGGTCCTTGCCATATCAGTTCTACTCCCAGTTCCTGGGCAGCTTTTTCTGCTCCCGCATGTACGGATAACCAGTATGAATGAGTAGTTCCTTTGGGTATTAAAGCAATACGATATGTACCATGTAGTGCTTTGTTTTCGTCAGCACTACTATTTTGTTTGGTGCTTGTACATGCAAACAAACATAAGCCAAGAAGTATAGTTACAGTGAAAAGAGAAGCTTTTGACATTATCAGAATTAATAGTTTCAGTTTCGTAAACCCATAGTTGAGACTAAAACTGTTTTTTATTGTATTGTACTGTGGCAAGATATGGCATTTTGATTCATCTTCCAACTTTAGCAATAATTGGCAAAAGCCTGAAATTTGAATACAATTCATACTGAACAAAGACAGAAGTTAGTAATCAGAGTATTAGACAAATAGTGTATAGGTTAAAGTACAGTATTTTTTATTTTGAAAAATATACAATAGTAGGAGACAGTATATTTAATTGTTCATAAAGAACTAATTTCAGCAATAGCACATAATAAAACATCCTCATTGTTATACATAAAAGTAAACGAATGAGGATGTTGATAGATTGTATGTATGACCAATTATGCCAACTGTTGTTTCACCGCGCTATTGCGTCTCTTATATATGACAAGTCCGGTAAATGCAGCTATCAGAAAGAGCGGGATGATCGTTATATATTGCAAGGTTTGCATACCTGCTTCCAGTTGTGCCGCATCTGAACTAAGGCCAGAAGCAATTTTGGTATCTTGCAGATTTGCATAGATATCTCCAATAATTGGAAGAGCAAAGGCTTGTGCCAACATTCCGGCACCTCCCATTACTGCAAGTCCCAAGGCACCCGTCTTAGGTATATTTTCTGATACAAAACCTAACATAGTAGGCCAAAAGAAACTTACTCCTGCTCCAAATATTAGTGAAGCAACAAAGGCAAGATTACCAGATGTCTTACTGATCATCCATATACCTAATGCTGAGACTACAGCTGAAAATAATAATACCCATGCATTCTCAAATTTATGGATAAAGTTCCCTGCAAATGCCCTACAGATAACCATTACCAGTGTAGTACCTGTCAAAAGCAGAATAGACGGAACACTACCACCTTTCAGAAAAGTTGGTATCCAGTTGTTAGGGCCAAATTCGGTGGTAGCTGTAAGAAACATGCAAATTACCATAAAAATAAAGAGAGGGGAGAGAGAAGCTTTCACCATCTCATTATTACTTACACCTGCTGCTACCCGTTCGGTAGGAGGAAATTCCTGTCCCCAGAACATAATACCATAGGCGATATTCGGAATCAGCATAGTTGCAATCTGTACCTGCCAGCCCAGATTTAATATGTTGCTAAGCAGATAAACAATTAAGGTACTAATCAGGATACCACCAGGGAACCATAAGTGGAACTGATGAAGTTTTTGAGTTTTATTATTGGTATAAAGAGAGGTAACCAGAGGATTACAAACTGCTTCAACTAATCCGTTTGCTACTCCAACAAAAAGTGTGGATATATAGAAAGACCAGAAACTGGTTGAGAAAATAGTCATGATAATACCTATCAGGTGGCCAAAAAATGCCAGATAGATTAGCCTTTTCATACCTACAAAGTCACAAAGTGGGCCTCCAAAGATAATTCCCAAGGTGAATCCCCAAAAAGCAGTCCCTACAATATAACCTAACTCTAGGGGAGTGATACCATATTGCGTACCAATCTTATCTAAAACTCCTGCTCTAATACCAAATGCCATCGCTGTTGTAATAAGAGCCATACAACTGGCTATAAACAAGCGATCTTTATTAATCGAAGTGCTCATGATTGTGAAAGTTTGTGTGTTATTTTTTTAACAGGTGAGATACTAAAAATAAGCCAGTCCAATAATACGGCATTTAGCTAAGATAAGCTAGTTTTTTGAATGGTTTTTTCTAAGAAAAATGATATTTATTATTGAGTTAGATATAAAACTGTTTGATAATGAAATTGAATACTCTGATATAGAGAGAGAAGCTTTGCTAAGAGAGAGATTACAATACCTTTATTTTTAAGGGTAGAACTTAAATACTGAAAGGTGATATAAGAACCAGAAAAGGTAACCGCTTCCTATAGTATAATATCCCATAATATCTTACACCTGAGTGAATGTAGTATATTTCACGCATTGTCTGCCATAGGTTTTTTCTGTAAGTTTACGAACTGTATCTGTTTAGATATTAAGCAATTAGGTGTAGTCTATTTATGAAATATTTTTACATTGTCTGTATATTTTTTGTGTCGTTTTTGTCTCAGGCACAGGTGCTTACACCTAAGTATAGTAATGAGTTTCTGGCGATTGGAGTAGGGGCCAGGGCACTGGGTATGGGACGTACTCAAACGGCTGCTGTAAACGATGTAACTGCTGGTTACTGGAACCCTTCTGCTTTACTGGATATACGCACCAAATATGAAGTATCCCTTATGCATGCTGAGTACTTTGCAGGCATTGCAAAATATGATTATGCTGCTTTTGCTACCCCTATTGATTCTGTAAGTCATTTGGGTGTATCCGTGATCCGGTTTGCTGTAGACGATATTCCTGACACACGTTTCTTATTTGATGCAAACGGAGCTATCAACTATGATAATATCAGATTTTTCTCTGCTGCAGATTACGCCTTTTTATTATCCTATGCCCGCAAGTTTCCGAAACTCAAAGGGTTGAAACTGGGTGCTAATGTCAAGGTTATTCACCGCGTTGCCGGTTCATTTGCTAATGCCTGGGGATTCGGATTGGATGTGGGTGCAATGTGGGAAAGAAAGAACTGGCGTATAGGTATTGCGGCACGTGATGTAACAAGTACATTCAATACCTGGTCTGTAAATACGGCATTGCTTGAACAGGTATATGGGCAGACTAATAATACTCTCAGAGGAAATTATACAGAACTTACGCTTCCCAAACTTTCAATAGGAATAGCCCATAGCTGGCGTATTAAAGAAAAGTTTGGTGTACTGGCCGCTTTAGATGCTGATTTTACTTTTGATGGAAAACGCAATGTCCTTGTAAAATCTGATTTTACTTCGATAGATCCTCGCGCAGGTATAGAACTTGATTATAAGAAGATAGCTTTTTTTCGGGCAGGAATTGGCAATATTCAACAAGTGAAGGATGTAGATGAGCAAACAAATCTCTATACAAAAACCAGAACCACATTTGAACCCAATATGGGTGTAGGTGTTCGAATTAATAAATTCCAGATAGACTATGCACTTACAGATATAGGAGATCAATCCGAATCTCTCTATTCAAACGTATTTTCTATTAAAGTTGGCTTCTGATCTTTAATTGAAACATTATTCTATACAGCATTTGTATTTACGAAACCACATTGATCCGTGATCATTACTAATAAATTTCTGCAAAGTATTCATCACTTCTTTTTCTCCAATATGTTTTTAAAAAGAAGGGACTGGTCTTTTTTGACTGGTCTTGCTATCTTATTTCTGACAGGTATGCAGGCTTTTGCTCAAACCTATGGAAATGAGTGGATTAATTATGCCCAGCAGTATTATAAGATCCCTGTTACACAGCCAGGTATTTACCGGTTAAGTTATCAGGATCTGACTCAGGCGGGTATGCCTTTATCTGCTATTGATCCCCGTAGAATCCAGATTTTTCACAGAGGAGTAGAGCAGTCTATTATTGTATCAGGTGAATCTGATGCATTTTTTGATGAAGCAGATTATGTGGAGTTTTATGGGAAAGGAAATGATGGAACACTGGATGCAGAGTTGTACCGTCCCGCAGAAGCTCAACCACATAAATATTATAATTTATACTCTGATACTACTTATTATTTTATTACCTGGAGGTTAGATAATGGATTAGGAAAGAGAATGGTAACAGTAAACGAATCAAACACCAATAATCTGGCTGCTGAAGCATTTCACTGGGCTGAAAGTATTCTGGTGCTTAAAAGTGACTATGACTATGGAAAAGTATATCCTGAATATATAGGTAATGCAGAAGGTGAACATAGCTTTTATGATTATGGAGAAGGGTGGACCGGGTCCTATATAAGTAAATTTACAAGTGTTGACTATACTTTACCCAATCTGGGCACGATTGTCAATACTTCCTATAAACCTAAACTGGAAGTGGTTGTAGCAGGAAGAAATAACTATTCACATGTGGGAGAAATCTTTGCCGGATCTTCTACCAGTTCGTTGCGATCACTAGGTACAATTAGTTTTAGCTATCACAACACCCGTAGGTTAAATACTACCATTGAGGCTACAGATTTATCGACGGGTGCACTTTCTGTACGTATGCGTGTGAATGGGGTTTCAGATGCCAATCCGGATGCCATGTCTGTTTCACTGATTCGCCTGGTATATCCTCAGACCTGGGATATGGCTGGAAGTATACAAAAAACCTTTACCATAGAAGCAGGATCTGCTAATCAACATTATTTTGAGATTACTAATCCTGCTATAGGTACCTTACTGTATGATATTACTTCTACTGATTCTCCCCGACGTATAATTACCACTACTGTCAATGGAAAGTTAGCTGCTACACTTTCTAATGGAACAGTTATATTTGCTAATGCCAATGCATCTTCTATTACAGGAACTATTAAAAAGGTATCCTTTCGCAATTTTAGTTCTGTAAAGCCAAATTATCTGATTGTAACAAATTCTGCACTGAGAAAACCTTTTAGCTCGGTGGCTGATCCTGTACAGGCTTATGCGGAGTATCGGGCATCTACAGCAGGTGGAGGATATGATACCCTGATTGCAAACGTAGATCAGCTATATAATCAGTTTAGCTATGGCGAATATACACCTGTGGGAATTGCTCGGTTTGTAAAGTGGATGTATAATATCAGTAAACCAGGTTATTTATTTATCATAGGGCGCGGGATTTCACCTGAAATGGTACGTAATGCTCCAGGCAGAACAACCAATTTTATAAATGTCGCTAAAACTATCTATGATTATGTTCCTTCTGATGGCAGGCCCGGATCCGATTACCTTTTTTCAGATACATTGAGTGGTATTTCTTTGGTACCAGGTCTGGCTACAGGTCGTATCAGTGCTATTGAACCACAACAGGTGTATAATTATCTGGTTAAGGTAAAAGAACATGAAGCCTTATCTCCTAATGAAAGCTGGCGTAAAAACATAATTCATCTGGCGGGAGGCCATACTGCTGCAGAAGTAAGTAATTTCAAGTCTTATATAGATAGCTATAAATCAATTGTTGAGGGTGAGTATTTTGGGGGTAAGGTACAGTCTTTATCCAAACAAACAGGTGATGAAGTTGAGCAGATCAATATATCTCAGCAATTAAATGAAGGAGCAAGTCTGGTAACTATGTTTGGCCACTCAGGTAGAACGGTGAATGACATAGAAATCGGCTATGCAACTGATGAAACGTTAGGATACAAAAATCAGGGAAAATATCCGCTTGTTCTGGTAAATGGATGTCAATCCGGAGACGTATTCAACAATCAGTATACGTATGCTGAAGATTGGGTTATGGGACGATCAGATCGAGGTGCTATTGCCTGGATTGCACATTCTTCTGCCGGCTATGCCAGTGAGTTGCATGCCTACTCTACGCTATTCTATCAGACTGCTTTTGCGGATAGTACGATGTTAGGAAAGCCTATTGGCAATGTACAGAAAGAGACTATTCGTCGGTATGTTACGTTGATGACTAACTGGACATTAGGACTGACACATGCAGAACAAATGGTGTTACAAGGTGATCCTGCTGTGGTATTGGTGCCATTCAGCAAACCGGATTATGCCATTACAGAAACCGGGATTTTTGCTCAGTCTTTCGATGGATCACAACTAACTGCTGCATTGGATTCGTTCCGGATAGGGGTAGTAGTAACTAATTATGGTAAAACACTGAATAAGAAATTTGGTGTAACTGTAACTCGCCGGTTTGGAGATGGCACATTTCAGCAATCTGATACAACATATTTTAATCCAATCAGTTTTACTGATACAGTGTATGTTACGATTGCCAACACACAGAAATATGTAGGAGGTACACAAACATTTACAGTATTGGTAGATCCTGCCAATCAGATTGACGAAAGCAATGAACAAAATAACCAGGCATCGAAGGAAATAGATATTCCAATAGTTGGAGCAATTCCTTTGTTTCCAAGAGAATATAGCATTGTCAGTTCTCAACCTGTAAAGTTTGTAGCTCAATCAACTGTATCACCACTGGAAACCCGGTCTTATAAGATAGAGCTGGATACTTCTGCTACATTTTCCAGTGCAGCCAAAATAGAAACTACTGTATCAGGGAGTCTATTGGTGAATTGGGAAACAGATCTCCTTAGTAAGGCAACTTCTCATGACAGCACAGTCTATTACTGGCGTATCAGTCTGGCTGACCGACCAATCGGAAATGATAACAGCTGGATGGAAAGCTCCTTTATTTATATTAATAACAGTCCCGAAGGATGGTCACAAACCAAGTTTCCTCAATTTTCCAAAGCTGGTTTATCTTCTGTAAAACGCAACACAGAAACATTAAAATGGGAGTTTACAGGAAATACAATGGATATATCTGTTAAAACGTATGGCTACCAGAATCAGACAGATGCCTACAAACAGGTAGAGCTGCTTTTGAATGAAGGCCCAGTCGTAACAGGTGGCAGATGTAGTCCTGCCTCAGATCCCAATACGTTGATTGCTGTAGCATTTCATAGAGGAAATGTACAACCCTACAGTGTAGTAGCTTCTTTGAATTGTGGACGGGAACCTTTTGCCGCACACTACCTTACCAATGGCTATATTGCAGGAGGCGGTCTGGCAGATTTTGTAAACAGGGTAAGCAACAATGATTATATTTTGTTATTTACAGCTGGTTCTGTAGATTTTACTAACTGGTCAGCTGCTACCAAACAACTCCTGGTAAGTATTGGGGCCGATGTCTCAAAAATTGCTAATCTGAAAAGTGGTGACCCTTATATTATTATAGGACAAAAAGGGGCAACCGCTGGTTTGGCAACAGAAATCTATCCTGATTATAGTGGAAGTATAGCCGGTTCACAGCAGGCACTGTCATTAGATTATACATTACAGGGGCGTGTAGATAATGGATTTATCACTTCTTCTCTGATAGGCCCTGCTTCTTTGTGGGGAACAATGTATCATGCTATTCAGGCATCTGAACTACCTCTTACAGATCAGTGGCAACTCGATATTGTGGGAGTGAATCTTCAGGGTGCAGAAACGGTAGTTTCTACAGATGTGAAAACAAGCCCGTTGCCTATTGATTTTATCAATTCTCAGCAATACCCATACCTGAAGCTACGACTACAGGCAAGAGATGAAACAAATCTGACTCCTCCTCAGCTGAAAAAGTGGCAAGTGATTTATGATGGAGTACCAGAAGGTTTAATTAATACAGGCATGGTAGCTTCCGATGCGTATACGATACCAGAGCAAATGGCTGGTGGTTCATTTGAGATTCCTGTTGTTTTTCAGAATATTTCACCAAGAGCCTTTACGGATTCATTGACAGTGCAGTATACAATTCTGAATGCAAAAAGTAAAAAGACCACACGAGTTACTTTTAAGGCAAGGCCATTAGCTGCCAATGGAGATACAATATCCTTTAAGATTCCTGTACGGACTGATACACTAAGCGGAAATAACGAATTACAGGTTTTTATAAATCCTCGCATACTTCCGGAGCAAAATTATGCTAACAATGTATTGAGTATTCCATTTGTTGTAAATACAGATAATCTTAATCCGATTCTGGAAGTAACATTTGATGGTCAGAAGATTCTCAATGGAGATATTGTTTCTCCTACTCCCCAGATAATCATGCGATTAAAAGATGAGAATACCAAACAGATTCGTACAGATACATCAGGTATCCTGATCTATATCAAGAAACCGGGCAGCAGTAACTTTGAACGTATCTCAGGGGGTGCCTTTAGCTGGGCAGCAGGCAATGGAGATAATGATTTCAGAATGGAATGGACTCCGGAAAAACTTTCAGATGGTGTTTATACTCTAAAAGTGTTTGCTTCTGATCTATCTGGTAATCAAGCCGGAAGCGAACCGTTTCAGATTAGCTTTGAGGTAGTAAATGAATCAACCATTACTCACTTCTATCCTTATCCTAATCCTTTTTCTTCCGGAACCCGATTTGTATTTACATTAACTGGAGCATCTCTACCTGATCAGATAAAAATTCAGATTATGACTGTTTCTGGTAAGGTGGTTCGGGAAATTACGCAAGATGAACTAGGCCCTATCCATATTGGTAACAATATTAGTTCGTATGTGTGGGATGGTTCAGATGAATTTGGAGATAAGCTGGCTAATGGTGTCTATATTTATCGGGTAGTCACACGAATGGATGGACAAGCTATTGAACATCGTGCAACCAGCGCAGATAAAGCGTTTAAGAAAGATTATGGAAAACTTTATATTCTTAGATAAGTTTTTGACAATAAGCCTACTAAAAACCTCTGCAAATAAATGTAGAGGTTTTTGTTTTAGAATAGACTCTAAAACGAACTTTGGCTTATTTTTTGCGGTTTTACTAAAAAAAGAAGACTATGAGCAAATACCAAGCTACCATCCGCTTTGAATTGAGTGAGGCCTTTATGCGCAATGTTCCTGCACATCGCAATTATATCAATCGATTGATTAATAATGGTGTCATTGATCAATATGCTGTGAGTATAGAATCTGGTAAGGCATGGATTACACTCAGTGCAGAATCAAGAGAAGAAGCAGAAGCTTATCTCGAGAAATCTCCGCTGCATCAGTTCTGGCAACTGGAGGTTGAAGAATTATTTGTTTTAGATAGCCATGCCTATCGATTTCCAAAACTGGTCATGAATTAAGACATATATTGTAGTATCTTTCCGGACCATTTCTGTTTTTAGAAATGGTGTGGTTCTCTGTATTAGATATTATTCTGCCTGTGCCTTTATCTGAGAAACTTACCAATTTTTCTAAGGTCATTGATTTTGTTCAACAACATGAGTATGCCAATCCTCAGGATTTGCTCCTGAAAAAGCATAGATATCCTGATATTCCTGTGCAGGAAGCTGCCCTTCAAATACAGGCACGACAAAAAGCTAAAAACAAACTTCCTTCCTGGTTTTCTATTCCAACAATCTGTTATCCTTCATTACTTTCTCTGGAACAATGTTCTTCAGAGAGTACTGCTTTGTTTAAAGCTCAGTTGCTGTCAGGTCATATTCTTGTGGATCTTACGGGTGGTATGGGAGTAGATACTGCTGCTTTTAGCAAACAGTTTGCGCAGGTCTTCTACATTGAACAGAATCCGGAACTATGTGAAGTTACTCAATATAATTTTGAGCAATTGGGTATTACCAATGTACAACATATATCGGCCACCAGCGAAACCTGGTTGTCATCCTTTTCACAACATGTGGACTGGATATACATAGATCCTGCCAGGCGTAATGATGCAGGTGGTAAGGTAGTTCGGTTACAGGACTGTGTACCAGATATTTTAGGTTTGAAAGATATATTGTTCGGTAAAGCCTCTCATCTATTACTAAAGGCATCTCCTATGTTGGATATTGACCTAGCCATCAATGAACTTAAAAATGTTGTCAAAGTATATGTTGTAGCAGTAGAGAATGAAGTAAAGGAGTTGCTTTTTCATTTGGTGAAAGCATTTAACGGAGAGCCGGAAATCGAAACGGTAAATCTGAATAAGAGTGGGAGCACTGTTTCTTTATTCCAATTTTATCGCAGTCATGAAGGAAATAGTGAGGTGTCTTTTACTTTGCCTCAGACATATCTCTATGAACCTAACGCTGCCGTTCTTAAAGCCGGTGCTTTCCGATGTATTGCCAGTACATTCTCACTCAATAAGCTACATAGCAATAGTCATTTATATACTTCAGAATCTTTGCATACTGATTTTCCAGGACGAATTTTTAAAATAATGGCTGTGTGTAAGCTGGATAAGAAAGAACTTCAGTCCTTTTTACCAGACGGAAAAGCCAATATCAGTGTGCGGAACTTTCCAATGAGTGTAGAAGACATTCGTAAGAAAACGGGTATCCGGGATGGGGGAGAACAATATTTGTTTGCCACTACAGATTGCCAGAACCGAAAGATTATTCTGGTTTGTCAAAAGATAGAAGCTATACAGAAATAATCTAAGATTTATTTACATCGTTGTTTTCATGCAAACTACCAATGTAAAAAAGATATCCCGGCCGCGTTACAAACGATGGATTCTGGGATTTTTTTGTTTTGTAATGCTGATAGGGTATTGTATTCCTGAAAAACTTAGGATTCCTGTGCAAAAAGCTTCTGACAAAGATTGGAATCATCAGTCCTTCTGGCACTATCCATGGGGAAAATCCGGTGTGCATAAAGGTATCGATATCTTTGCTCCTAAAGGCCGAAATGTAGTTGCATCAACAGGTGGGTTAGTTATATGGAAAGGTACGATGGGTATAGGTGGGAAGGCTGTTATCGTGATTGGGCCCAAATGGCATTGTCATTATTATGCTCACCTGCAGGATTATCATACTCATTGGGGGCATGGGTATCTCAGGGTAAGGCTATCGGGTCTGTGGGTACATCTGGGAATGCAGCAGGGAAGTCTCCTCATCTGCATTATTCTGTATTTACGTTGATCCCTTATCTCTGGCGATGGGACACTAGCAGACAGGGGTGGAAAAAGATATTTTATCTGGATCCGGATAGGTTATTACGCTATAAGTAGTTGTAGTTGCTGAAAGGGGTTATCACTAAAATACAGCTACGATTTAACTAGTATACTTTTTTCAGTATAGTAACTTTCTTTGTTCCACAGGGTATATAAGCCTACGAGAAGCAACGTTAAAATTTCCGCCAGCGAACGCGATAACCATACACCTTCTAAACCCATTCCAAAATGCTCTGGCAATAACAGTATGAATAGAGCAATAAAAACAAAACCCTTTAATACGTTGATGAGTGTAGAAATGATCGATTTTCCTATGCTTTGTAGATAGGCTGATAGAATATAATTGGGACCAGCTGCAAAGAATAGAAGAAAATAGAGAGCAATAGCCTGACTGGCTATTTTTTTGAAGGGTATAGTAGAGTTACTGGAGAATATGTCTATTAAAAAGTCGGGTAATATCCAGCCTAATGCCACAATTACAATTCCCAATGTGATCGTAAAAAAAAACGAGAACCGGAATGTTTCCAATACTCTATGAGGTAACCTGGCACCTATATTGAATGAGAGTATTGGGAGAGATGCAATCATTGCTGCTGTAAACAGACGGATAAATAGAAAGCTGATATAGTTAACCAGACCAAATGCAGATACTGCCAATGGACCATAAGGTACTATATAATGACTGATCAGTAAAAGACCAGAAGAAAAGGAAATTTCAGAGGCAAAAGAGGGCGTGCCCAGATGCAAAAGTTCTCTCCATTCGGTAAGCTGTAACGTAAATCGAAAGCCATGAAAGCTAAAATGTCCTTTTTGTTTCCATATATATGTATACTGATATACTACAGCTGCTACCATAGAAATAGCTGTTGCTATAGAAGCTCCTTCGACACCCATGTGAAGTACAACGATGAAAAACAGATCGAGTACAATGTTGAGTGTTACTGCCAGCAGAGACGCATTACGGGAAATCTGAGGGGCATTATCATTGCTAATGAAGTTACTCCATATCATGCGGAGAAAAAAGAAAGGCATTGCGAGCAACTGCCAGAATATATAGTGAGATGTATTCTTTAACAGTACTGTATTCTCGGCTCCCGTCAGAAAGGTAGCAATAGTAGTGGTGAGGAATGGTGTAAGTATTGCTACACAACTTCCAGCAACCAATGCAAGAGTGGTACCAAACTCAAAAGTCTGTTGTACCTTATCATATTGAGTAGCTCCACTATTTTTTCCAATTAGAATCCCTCCTCCAGTCATGATGGGCAAGGTCAGAGCAATAAACACGATGGTGACAGGACCATATAAGCCTACTGCTGCTAATCCCTCTTTGCCCACTTGTTGTCCCAATATAACACCATTGATAAGCTGGTGGAGGGTTGAAGAAAGAATACCTGTAAGAGCCGGAATGTAATACTTAAAAAATAGTGTGTTGATAGGTGCCTTCCCCAATGGATTGGATACATTCATAGGAAATGTGGTGAAGTGGGGTAGCGAAGGTAGACTTTATTTCATTATTCTAGCTCTGTATTTGTTTTGAAAGGTTGTTTTTGAGTTTTTTTGGAAATAAGTAAGTAAATGTGTCCGTACTCGTAATTTTCGGATGTACTGTTTCCAATATAAGATAAATATGAATGATCCTGAGTTTTGAGGAAAAGGATCTGACCTTGGAACTGTATACATAGTGAAGCATAATATAGAAGCTACAAAGAGGATTGCCTTCACTTCAATCGCGAAAGTTGACGTAGGTGCGTGAGGATAAAAATTCCGCGGGCCTAGCGTTAGCCCTGTGGGGCGAAGCTTTGGAATTTTTTGCCCTTTTTGGGTTACTTTTTTGGGCAAGCAAAAAAGTAACAGGGCCATAAGAAGAGAAATGCTCTGGAATATTAACCTACTCTGGATACTAGTAAGGAAGAAATGAAGAAGCCACCAGACGAAGAAAGATCAGGGCTATAAATCAGCTCAACAAGAGAGATTTCTTAAAAATGAATCCAAGCCCACACTTTCAAAAATATAGGCTTGGGTTTTACTCATATCCAACATTCGGTATGACTCATATGTATGGGTTTACAGCTCTGTATATTCAATATTGCTACAATTAGAGCAATACATACTTTCAGGTTGGAAATCAAGTTGCATGGAACTGGTAAACTGACTGTTGTATATGGATCTATCCCGTAGTTTGAGCGGTTTATCTCCAGATGCAGACTTATGCACAGCAGTTACAGTATAACGACCCATAGGTACATCTACCAATTTGGAATAGTTGTCTGAGTGAGGTAATCCCGGTTTTAATTTTAGTGTTTGCCCTGTAGATCCATCGATAAGAGGGCCTGCTGGTGTAAGAGTAAATTCAACGTTTTCAGAGTCATAGATAGAGCTGTTTATGTCTTTCTCAATTTGAATCATACCACCATAATATCCCAGACCGCTTGGCTTTTCTCCTGTTAAACGCCATTGAAAGTTACGAACTCCACCTTCCTGTGTAAAGGCATCTGTATTTTCGGGATGAAGCTCCATTTCAAATTGTTTACCATTGTACGTTTTCTTCAATGTCGCATACGCTATGTAAGTGCTGGCAACATTGGGAAGCTTTACATTATAGGTTCCATCCTGACCTGTAGTAGTCAACAGGTTAGAGTCATATAAATAGGTGTTGTCAATAACAACCTCTACGCCTGCTAACGGAGCCCCTTTTGTGTCAGTTATTTTCCCTTTGGCGTAACCATTCTCTTCTGTGATGGGATCTGAATGATTGTCATCAGTACCCGGGCATCCGGTAAGAACCAGCAGGGACGCCATCATCCCTGCAACTAGAAAATAAGAAGTTTTCATAAGTTGTATTATAGTGTAGTGTTTGAAAATAAGTTTTTTACCTGTGTTTTCTGCGGGTTATCTACTGTGTGACAGATGAATAACTTGTTACAAATCTCTTATTTAAAGGGTTGAGATACAATCCCAAGTAATCAGTAATTTAAGCTCCTTATAAATGAGGAGATATTCCTGGGATGTTATTTGAGAAGATGTATTACTGAGTCAGAGAGAATAGGAGAGGAGGCAATAACAAAAAAGGAGTGATCTGAGATGACCACTCCTTTTTTGTTATATATGTGTGTTATGTTTATCTTTCAACTAAGATCTTCGAAGTCTTATGGTAGTTATTACCTGATATGATTACGAAATAAGCACCAGTTGGGTAGCCTTGTGTATTGATTTCCAGTTCCTGAACCTGAGATACGTTTTTACGATATACTTCCTGACCCAGTGTATTGGTAATCACAACCTGACTGACCTGTATTCCTTCTGCAAAGGTAAGCCGCAGAATGTCGTCTTTAACAGGGTTAGGTGATAGTGTAACTTCTGAATTAACTCCCAGTACAGTTACTGTTGCGATTCGTGAGTAACTGAATTCTTCATTGTAATCTGTTTGTTTGATCCGATAGTATGAAGTTCCCTGGTAAGGATTGTTGTCGTAGGCTGTATAACCTAGTGCCTGATCGCTATTACCTGCTCCATTTACAGTAGTCACTGTTTCCCAATCCTGACCATTGTGTGATCTCTCAACTGTAAAATAGCTGTTGTTTTCTTCAGAAGCCGTATACCATTTCAAAGATACTTTTCCTGCCTGATTGGTTGCATCAAAGCTGATGAAAGTAACAGGGAGTGGGGTAGTAGAAGAATTTGAGGTTGCTAATGTAAAGAAAGCACCATCATAGTTGCCTACATTAGTTACGCTAAAAGACACAAGTCTGTTATTCCCAGAGAAGTTAGGTACAGGGTTATTAATAATAGTCGTATTATTTGGGGGACCTCCAAAGTTTCCATCACTATCTATTAATAAACGTAATGATGCATAGTTATTAGCTGTAATTGTCGGTATGCTGGACACGTCAAATGTAATTGTGACATTGCCTACATTGTCGGTTGCGTCAAATCTCCATAATCTGGAAAGACGTTGTCCATTACCAAAAAAGCTGGCTGGAACATTTGAGCTTAGTATATTAAGAGGAGTTCCATTATGTCCCCAAAATAGAAAGTCCCCATTATCTAAATTGTTAGTATTGTTAAGTGTTACTCTTACTATCCCCGTACCAATTGCATCTGTTTGGATAGCGTTTCCTGATCTTCCAATACCAGCTACATCATTACCATAATAATTATTACCTGGGTTATCATAGGCGAAATAATCATCATCATTATTGTCTATATTGATGTTGTATTTAGAAGATAAATAGTTCTCCAGAATAATTCTTTCAGCTTCATTCAATGAACGGTTTAGTTGGATAATTTCTGCAATATCCATGTCTGAGTATGAATTATTATTTGCTGCCAATGCTCCAATTGTTAATGGGGCTGTACTATTATTTAGATTAGTGAAATCTATAGTTGGAAACACGGGATTATATCTTCCTTCATAAATACCACCTCTGTCATTGTTATTGTCATTACCACCTTGACTACCATCAAAACGGAAACCTACAATATAATTGTTATTATCAGAATAGGATCTGTTATTGTTGAATTGCTCTCTGTTTCCATTATTTGCTACTCCCACAAAGAGTCCATAAGGATCTGTAAAAAAGAAAGGGTCTTGTAGATACATATCATAGGCATAATCACTATTGATTGTGCCTGTATTGGTATTACGCTTACTTAAAATACCTCTTGGATTAAGAGCACTTATGTTTCTTGGTCGAAGTACTACAAAATAAGTAAGTGCATCATAGCTACTTCCTGTATAACCATTCAAAATATGTGTAGCTGCTCCTGGATTAGGAGTAGCAATAGTCATAATATCATTTACTCCATCAAACCTTATAGCTGGCCTACTGTTAAAGTTGCTAGTAGAAATATATGTAGGACGATTGGCGGCTGTATTCTGTATTGCACTATTACTTCTTCCCGAAGCGTCAGGCCATGTGGGAACCGCTCCTCCATTGGGTATATTCGTAATATTATCAGCTCGTAGCCAGAGGCCTATATTGCCTGAAGATCCAGTCTGGCCTACACCGCCCGGACCTGTTTGGGCAGTAAGTGAACAATAAAAAAAGAGCAGGAAAATTCCTGATAAGAAGTAGTTTTTTACCATATAAGTGGATTATTCAAAAGACGGTACAGATGTAGTTTTTATGCAGATTTCATATTTGTACGCCAAGATATTATTTGGTAACCAGATTGTAAAAAATATTTTTTACATATGTGTAAATTGTGTATTGGTTAATATGTTGATTTACAATGTATTGCCGTTTGGTCTGTTTATATAAGTTGTTGATATGCAGATGGTTGCGTTTTGCGAGGGATTTATATAAAAACTTGTTTTATTTCTATTGTTGGGAGTGCAGAAATAGCTAATAGTATAAATAGGCACCAGGAGTGTGTAGGATTCATATTCTTTATCTAACGTAATACCCTGACTAAGTTATACTATCAGAATTATCTTGCTATGTATGATATTACGCTTCAATGAAAACCTATAAGAGAAACACCAGACCCATTTACTCTTCGTTGATCATTGCATTAGTTGGTGGAATAATTTTATGGAGGACTTTTAGACTAGAAAAATGCACAGGGCTAACAGATGGACTTACAACCATTTTTTTATGGGTACTAAGTGTATTGTTAGTAAGCCTTTTTCTGCCAAGGGCTTTACAACGATATAAAGAACAAGAAAATCAAGTGGAACTACTTCCAATTGGAATAGTAGTTTTTTGTGGGGGATGTTATGTGATTTTATCGCTGCTACGCCTCAACACAGATAAAGCTTTTATATATGCTGAGACACACTATGGTAATTCACTTGCGTTATGGAATAATGGTACATATCTAGTAGAGCAAAAAGCAATAGACTGGGGATGTAACTATTCGGGAAGCTACCTGCTTCAAAATGATACACTAATACTGGAAAATATCAGACAGACTATTGATTCTGTATTTTATAAGAAGTATCTCATTCGCAAACCCTATCTGATTCCTATATTTGATAAAGGTATTGCAAAGGATTCTCTCCTCTATCTGAGAATTGTCCCAAAAGACTAATCCCGCTTATTTTACAGGCTTGAGCAGTTCTGTTTTAACCAGCATTCCAGTAGCTATAGATGGTCGCTGATACCAAGAACTTCTCAACATAAATCTACCCTTTTACCTCATCTGTAAGAAGTACACATAGAATGCATTGGCTATCAGGTAAATTTTCTGGTCTTTTACTTCGCGATTACCTGGTGTTTTACTATATGTTTTCACAGGCACACAACGACTTTTCAAACTATTCTGGCTATGAGACACCGTATACTTTTCTTTCTTTTGTTGCTTTCGTTTGCAGCTCAGGGACAAAGCACACTCTGGTTTTATGACGACTTTGTAGACAATCATCATGGATGGCCTGTCAGCGAATCTGCAGAGAACAGATATGCTGTAGGCAATGGGGTATATACTTTGGAAGTAAAGAATGGGAATGTGTACTGGGTGTGGAAATATGTGCATGTAAACGATGGAAAAGATTTTATTTATGAGGTTATAGCACGCAAAAAGACTGGTGAGGAAGGTGCAGATTTTGGCATTACTGCACTGGGGAAAAATGGGACAGTTTATCAGTTTCGTATTAACCCAACTACACAAAAAAGCTGGGTAGGTTCTTTCAAAAAGGAGTGGAAGTCTATTGTAAACAATGAAGCAAAGGCATTTGCCAGTGAAGATTATAAAGCCAGCAGCAGCGTCAAAAAAGATACTACATTAAACAAGTTAACACTGCAACGCAAGGGTGATGAAATCCTCTTTCTTGTGAACAATGTAGAAGTATTCAGAGGAGGTTATTCTAAACTCTTCGAACGCTTTGATGGAAATCTTGGGTTTATCGTGGCAGGTAAGATGACAATGGAGGTGGAGAAAGCTTCTGTGAAGCAGGACAATGCAGTGAATACATTTCCGAATATGCCTGCTTACCTGAAGAAAGAGAATCTTGGCCCTGCTGTAAATACTACCTATGATGAGGTAGTTCCCCGCATTGCCCCGGATGGAAAAACAATCTATTACAGTATAAAACAACATCCTGATAATACAGGAGGGACTTCTGATTCGGATGAGGCCTGGTATTCTGAGCTGGGTAAAGATGGTAAATGGGGACCTCGAAAAAAGCTGTCGGCTCCTCCCAATGGTACAGGATCTACTTATGTTGTAAGTCCATTGCCAGATAACAACACGCTGGTAATGAACTGTAAGTATGATGAAAATATGAATATTATCCCGGAATGGGGATTATCTGTGGTACAGAAAACAACTACCGGATGGAAGCTGCGTGAAAATATTGATATTCCTGATTTTTATAGCAAGGCTAATATTCTGGAAATGGCAGTATCTGCTGACCAGAAAGCCATTCTGGTAACGTTAAAAAGACAGGATAGTTATGGTGAACGGGATATCTATGTAAGTTTGAAGGGGGAAGATGGCAAATGGAGTATTCCTTTTAACATTGGCAATGTAGTTAATACAAAAGGAGATGAGTCTTCTCCTTTTATGGCTGCAGATGGTGTGAGTCTGTACTTCGGGTCAGATGGACATCCGGGGTATGGCGCTTCTGATATATTTGTGTCCCATAGGCTAGATGATACCTGGAAGAACTGGTCTGCACCGATGAACCTGGGGCTGGCGATTAACACACCTGGCTGGGATGGTTATTATACAATTCCAGCTTCCGGAGACTTTGCTTATCTGACCAGTGACCAGAATAGTATCGGCAAACTGGATATTGTTAAACTAAGTATTCCGGATGTGGCAAAGCCTAAACCTGTAGTGCTTGTCTATGGGACTGTGTTAAACAGCAAGACAAAACAACCTGTACAGGCTGACATTACCTATCGGGATCTGAGTAACAATAAGGAGTTGGGTACAGCTACTTCTAACCCTGTAGATGGGTCATACAAAATTGTATTGCCAGCGGGAGTTGTATATAGCTTCCTGGCCCAAAAAGCTGACTTCTATGCTGTAAGTGAAAACATTGATTTGAAAAAGCTCAATAAGTATCAGGAGATTAAACGGGACCTGTATCTGTCTCCAATCGAAGTGGGACAAACGGTACGACTGAATAATCTTTTCTTTGACTCTAACAAGTTTGAGTTGCGAAACGAATCCAAAGCAGAACTGGATCGTTTGATTGCTATTCTGAAAGATAATGCACAAATGAAGATCAAAATAGAAGGGCATACCGACAATGTGGGAGATGCCGCTTCCAATATGACGCTGTCTGGCAACCGGGCTAAAGCTGTAGTTGCCTACCTGACAAACAAAGGAATAGAAGCAGGCCGACTGACTTCTCAGGGATATGGAAAAGGTAAGCCTGTTGGAGTTAATACTACTGAAGAAGGCCGTCAGAAAAACCGTCGCGTAGAATTTGTGATTTTGAGTAAATAACAGAGAGTGTTGTTGTAAACATACTAAAGCATCCTGTCCAAATCCGGCAGGATGTTTTACTTTTAGAGGTTATCAGTTGAGCATAGTTTGTTTCATAATTGGATCATGCGTATAATTCTATGCAAACAGCGAAGGGAAGAAGCGGTTTGATTTATCTGGAAGAAAACGACTTTTGCCTGGAGTTTACCGCAAAAATGCTGATGCGTTGAATTTACCGCAAAAAAGTTTTTGCATAGAATAAACCGCAACATTGATGCTTGAGCGGAAAAAACCGCAAGCTGAGCATTTGATCGGAATTCACTGCAAAAAATTTCATGCGCATAATTCCAGTCAACAACTTCTTCTGTATAGAAGTATACGCATGATAATGGGACAGCAGAATTTCTTTTGTGATGATACAAAATACTAATCTTCAAACTCGTAAATCCAGTCCATCTCCATATCAAACCACCAGTATCTGTCTACATTTGTGAGATTGTAGTCGCCACATTTCATCCGTTCTATTTTCAACCTGTTATTGACGATTCTCAGTTCTGCATAAAACGGGTCCTGCCCGGTTTTATTGATTTCATATTCATGAGGTGTATCAAGCCAGTAGATGGTTCCCCAAAACCTCATTAATCCATCTTCTTCTATAATTACCTGTTTGGTTAGTATATCATCTGCACAGAAATGCTTTGCATTTTCATTATCTTCTATAGCGATTTTACAATCCAGTAAGTATGCCAATAGAGAGGATGTTTGTTCGGTTGGATCGTGTTGAGACAAATCTAACTTGCCTTTGAAGTTAAAAATGGGTTTTATAATTGGAAATAGTTTATTTATAAGGCTATTATAGTTTTCTTTAGCTACCTCTACGTCAATGTGTCTTGTCTTTTTTATCCCCATACTGATATTTTAGTAGTGTATAAACAAATATAGAGCTTTCAAAAAAGAAACGGTCAATGATGTGAGCCATTGACCGTTTCTATACGATTTCTGCCTGTTAGAGTAACAAAGCAAGTTATTGTTTAACTACTTTAAACTGTTCTTTGATGCCTGTCTGATCACTGATGCGAACCAGATACAAACCTGCGGGTAAAGAATTATCTTTAAAACTTACCTGTTCGTTGGCTGAAGCAGATTTGGAAAATACAACTCTGCCATCCATAGATACTACTGATACAGTTGCTTTTTGATAGCCGGTGTGGAGCTGAATAGACAATTGATCTGAGAATGGATTTGGTGATAACAGAGAATGTTGTCCCAATTCATTACTTGTTGTCGCTCCGGCAACACGGGCTGAAGAACCACTTGTTGTGGTGGTAAATCTTGTACTCTGAATCAATCTTGGTGCATCCCAGGGATAATCTGTCACAAAAACAGTCCATACTTCATATTCAGTGTTAGGTTTCAGTGCCTGAGGAACTGTCCATGAATAAACTGCACTATCAAAACTTGCTGATTGATAGTTTTCTGTATAGTTTCCAGTGGAGTTTATCGGGTAGGTGTCAAGTATGTATTGTACCTTCAACAGGTTGCCGCAGGAGGTGTATGGTTTAACAGTGATTGTTGGATTCAGAGATACGTCTGTTGCTCCATTCGAGATGCTGGTAACTCCAGGCAATATATTGCCTAAACCTGTTACAAATATAGTAGAATAACTCTGATCAATAAGATTACCATTGTTGTCCAGTCCTTTTAATTCTATCAGGAATTGTCCTTCACCTGAACGGCGCAGGTAAGTAGCATAATCAGATACAGAAGCATCCTGGGTCTGATTAACAGGTATGCTAAATTCACCTGTCGCACTTATCTGCTCACGGGGATCATTGCGGAAAATGGTAAGCTCAATTTTTGTAATATCAGAATTGTTGTTTGCATTAACAATAAACTGATTCACATCTGTACATGAATTGAAAGTAGATCCCGGTACCGGATAAACCAGAACAGGTGGGCGAGGAGCCGTTGTGTAAAAGTCAGCTGTTGCATAATATATTTTAGATGTGTCATCACTATTGGTATACGCTACACGAGTCACATACGCAGTACTGCCCTTTAATGGTGTATAGGTAGTAAATAAATTCTGATTTGGAGAGACTGCTTTATAATAGTCATACCCTGTTCCTGTCCAGTCTGCTGGATAAAGGTCCAATTCTCTTGAAAGGAAAATTACTTTTCGATCACCTGTTGAATCTGTTTCAGGAGTAGCTTCAATCACTGGGTGGAAAGGCGTTGAACCATCTAAACCTTTAACAGCAAGACTTACATGTAAAGGTTCCGGAGAAACATTACCTGTAGTAAAGGTGATTTCCTTCATAAAGAGTTCGGTACTGCTGGCTGCACCAGGAGCTAGAAATATAGCTTTTACTACATATTTTGTGTTAGGTTGCAAAGTGTTTGGCACATTCCATGAATAGGTACCAGGAGCAAAACTGTATGCCTGATAATCATCTCCTGCCCAGTCTGCCGGATAGCTATCAATCAGAAAAGAAGTATTAAACAATCCTTGTCCACAGGCTGTTGAAGGAAAGGGCTTGATTGCAATAGTAGGGTTGGTAGATACATTGACAGCACCATCCAGCGGAGTAATAAATTGAGGAATCAGTGATTCGCTGTTGCGGTCGCTGGTAAAGAAGGTGAAATACTTTTGTTTAAGTATTCTACCATAAGCATCCTCACTTTTCAATTCTATCAGGTATTGGTTCTTGGGACGTATAGGCCAGCCACTAATTTCTGAAACATCCTGATTTCCAGTGCTCAGATTAAATTCATATTTAGCTACAATGGTTCGTGGATCGTTCAGAAATATGGTATAGGTAAGCTTTTTAGCATCTATATCATTGGCATTTGCCTGTACAGTCATAAAACGCCCACATACATCTACATACGAATCAGCTGCAGGCCAGATCAGAATCGGATCAGGTGTTTCTACATTAGGTACATCATACAGGTAGGAGGCATAATACAGTTTGGTTGTATCATCACTGATAACATATCCTATCTTTGCCTCATATTTTGTATTTGGTTGCAAACGCTTATAGGCTGTATATAGATTCTGCATAGGCGAAACGGATGCCCTGTATTCATAATCCTCCCCCTGCCAATCTGCCGGATATCCATCTACTTCAAAAGACTTGTAAAGTACCTGTCGTACTCCGGATGGATCTGTTTGTGCAGTTGCTTCAAATGTAGGATGTAAAGGATTTGATGTGGCTAAAACAGAGATACTTACCGATAAAGGTTGAGTGTCCTGTACATAGATAGAATTTACAGACGTGGAGGCTGATTTATTCCTTTCCACTGCATAGCTGGTTGAGACAATGCTGCTTATAAAAAGTAGCAACAAATAAAAGTGTTTCATATTAGTAAATGGATGTAAATAAAATGTCGACAAAAAAATATCCATAGTAACAATTGTTGCTATGTTGTCTATTAATAATTGTTCCTGTACACAGTAAACAAAGTTTTTATAGGAATTTTACTTTTAATATTAATTTTATCCTGAAGCAGTTACTGTGTATTACCTGATATGTGTCTTAGTGGCTGAAAGTGTTATATTTAATTAGTTTTCTTTTGATGTATTGTATTCACTTAATTGTATATTTTTTTGTGTGTGGATATATTGGGGATAAGCCAATGTATTTTCAATGATTATAATAGCTTGTGATGCTCATATCAGAAAAGCAAAAGAAGATACTATGATACTGAGAGTGTTTTTTTCTGGTGTGAATTCGGATTGCGGAACAAAAGAGGAAAGTATTGATCCTATCTGAATAGTACTGATATCTTTGTGTGCTATTGTGTGGAATTAATCGTGAAAGAGTAGTTACACCTGTATCAGTAGGTTATTTTTTGATAGAGAATGAAAGTAAAGACTACATCTTCCGGACATAAGAAACTGGATAGTTTTGTATGTATTTGTATAAAGTAGTTTGGGGAATATTTGTTACAGATTTATACAAAGCGAGGGAATAGTATAAATCAGTTACCTATTCCCTCACTTCTATGATATTTAAGTATTTCCCAGCCTTTGTAAATCACTCATTACCTCTGAATAGATTGTAGCAGGAACCTTCTCAAAAGGAATCAGACGGATATCTTTTTCATCATAAATTTCCCAGACGGGAGCGAAACGGGTACGAACAAAATAGACTTTTCCTAAAGCTGCTTCCGGATTACTATAGTAGCCTATTCCAATACCTTCTGTCTCAATGACTGCTGTTGTCTCTAACTCTGCAAAGGATCGTTGATATGAGCTAATAGATCCGCCGTCACCAACCGAGCCTCTTGCCCAGCCTGTTTTTTCGAGACCAAAGATCTGATAGCCATTTACTTTTTTGCCCTGAAAAGAAGTATCCATGCGCTGAGTCTTTAGTTCCTCTGGCACTCTAATCAGTGGACGATGTAACTGGGCAAAGGGTTGGGTGAGATCTGATTCGTAGAACTTCTGTTTCCAGTGTTGCAATATCTCTTCCTCAAGTAAAATAGGGTGGACCAGACCCACAAAGCTGGATTCATCCAGCACTATTTCTTCTTCCTGAGCATTGAGTAAACTGCCATCTTCCTGGCAGACAAACGTCTGTTTTAAGAGGTTGTTGGCATCATATTCTCCCCAGGCCAGACGCATAGCGTAGGTAAATAGAATGGGATTACCCTGAAACAAATCACTCCATGTGGTGGCAGTACGTTTGGTTTGCAGAATCATTTCATTGGTCAGACGGGAATTTTGCATTTGCGTGATTCCCTTTATTTCCTTGTTAATGTCTTTAAATTCACTCTGAAGTTCTTTGGGTGTGTTTTTCGGAAATGATTTTAGTGGCTTGCCTTCCTCATTCTGATAGGCCAGCTTAAAGTTCATGTCAATATATGCCCTGTAGGTTTGTCCCTCTACTTCAAAATATCGGAAAGATCCTTCGAAACCAAAGTCAGGCATCAGACGGTCTGTGAATTGTTCTTCTGTAAGGCCTTGCTTCTCTGCTGATCTACGTATAATGGCTGATGCGGCAGTACCTACATTTCGTTTCTTGGTTTTATATTTCTTGGCAAATTCGTAGATTGTTCGATAGGATTTGGGTGTACCCCAGGTAGTAAAGATATCCAGTGCTGTAATGGCTAGCTGTAACCGCATATAACGTTCTATCCAATCCGTAATTTGTTTTTTTACAATGGGGAGTATGGATTCATTACCCAACTGAGACACCAGTATCAGGCAATATTTTTCTTTGTTATTGGATCCGTTTTGTACAAACAGTTCCAGTACTTTCAGAACAAAGTCTACACTTTTACTCTTGTCAATCTGATCCAGTACTAGTTTGGCTTCGTCAGGGATATCTCTTTTCATCTTGCTCAGATGATAAAGCAAAAATTTGATAGATAGGGGATCTAGCGTATTGCCTGCCAGGGTATATAAAGGCGGCAGTGCAGCGTCGTTCCACCAACCGATAAGTGGTTTGTCTAATTTGCCTGTTTTTTGCAGAGCAGCAATGCTTTGCTGAAGTTTTGCCTGAGCATCGGAAGACGAGGTAGTTTCCATAGACCGTATCTGGGTCGTTATTGTATTGTGTTAGAAGATATTGTAAGATAGTATTTGTTATGTATTATTGTAATAATGTAAACAAAAGAAGGTGACGCACCCTTCTTTGTCCTCCTGAAAGGATCCTGTGACAAATAGAGTGATGTCTGGTTTGTGAAAGAAATACTTAAAGGTCAGTTTTGCTGTGTCCGACAGTAGGTGGGAATTCCTTTGAGGACAGAATACTTGTTGACTTTCCAGAAAGGTTATGGAACTAGCTATGATTTTCATGTGATAATGAAATCCAGGTATGAAGAAATTAATCTTTTCTGAGTAGCAACATGAGTCATCCCAAATTTTGATGTGAATAGAACCCAAGCCCATGCTTTTGAAAATAGTGTGGGCTTGAGCTAATTTTTTGGGAGGTTTCTCTTTCTGAGTTGGTTTAAAATCCAGAGCATCACTCTTCTTATAGCCTTGTCACTTTTTTGTCACGCCACGGCGTGATAACCAAAAAAAGGCACTTTTTCCCGATCCTTCAGCCCGCAAGGCCAAAGGCCAACCTCGCGGGAAAAAGAAGCCATACGCACCTACACCACCACACACGATTTAAGTTATCGCAACTCTCTTTGTAGCTTCTTTATTTTACTATATATATTCCACTTCAAAGTCAAATTCCTTTCCTCAATATTTGGGATGAATCATGTTACAACTATTTATTGCCTAATGTAGCTGTCTGAAAGTTAGGTGAGCCCGTTTGCCATAATCCAAAAGAATAGACATCTGCCAGGTTCTCAAACTGTTTTTGTTTGGCGTCTCCAATGCCATGACCCGCTTCATAATCTGTAAAGAACAAAATAGGTTTGTCTGACTTGTTGCTGGCCATCAGACGGGCGGCAAACTTGGCAGGTTGCCAGGCAATGACACGTGGATCATTGAAGCCAGCTGTAATCAGGGTAGCCGGGTATTTTTCACCTTCTTTGATATGGAGATATGCGTCCATTTCAATCAGGGCTTTGCACTCATCTTCTTTCTTTACAGTACCAAATTCCGGTACGTTTACCGGACCATTCGGCGACTCTTCCATACGGACTGCATTCAAACAGCCTACTTTGGGAATAGCTGCAGCAAATAAGTCTGGTCGTTCAGTCATGGCACGACCTATCAGTATGCCACCTGCACTGCTTCCATAAATAGCAATCTTTTGTGGTCCTGTGTAGTTATTTTTTATCAGGTATTCTGCACTGGCAATCAGATCTTTCCATGTGTTTGGCTTTGTTGCTTTCTGGCCTGCTTTGTGCCAGGCTTCTCCCAGTTCGCTACCACCCCGTACATGGGCTATTGCTAATACACCATATTGTGCCCATAATAGAAAGCTGGGCGAGAATGCAGGGTTTACAGAGGTAGAATATGCACCATATCCATACATAAGTACAGAGGCTGTACCATTCTTAGGTATACCTTTCTTATAAATTAATGACACCGGAACTTTTACACCATCATGAGAGGGAATCATTACTTCTTCTACTATCATATCTGCATATTCCGGATATTCAGCTTCAGTAGACAGAGGCTGAGACGTAAACTTATGGCTCGCCAGATCAAAATAATAGCGTTTGGCATCTGTGGTCCATCCTGAAATAGTGACCCATAGCTCTGAAGACTTTGGAGATTTTGCTTGTAGATTTATACTGCCAGCTGCCTGAGGAAGTTCGATCTTGCGAGGTTCACTTCCTGTTTTGGGCACAAAGTATAACATTGCCTCTACACCATTTCTGGCCCGTACAAAGTAGATTCCATCTTTGGTAATCGTAAGCTTTTGATCATCAATGACTTCTTCAGGGTTTTCTGCTACTATTACCTCTGCTTTATTTAGATCAATAGCTGATAATGGCATGCGCATAACCTTTTGGTGAGGAGCATCTTTAGATGTGACGAAGTAGATATGAGTACTGTCAGAAACAAAACTGGTGATCTCCTGTTCCGGCAAAAACAGAGGTTGCCACATAAGAGGGGGAAGCGTCAACTGGCTTGCTGGCGCATAATATACTTTGAGGTATCGGCTTACAGTACTCAGAGTACCATATACTAGCCTAGTTGCTTTATCGTAAGCCAGTTCTGGGTATTCTTCCGGCTGGATGCCCATTGACGGATAGCTGGTAGAGGAGAACACATCTTTATCTTTATTCTGAAAAGTACCTATCGTATGCAGCATGGCTTTGGTATTGAGCCTTGCATTTGGGTCTTGTACATTGTGGCTATTGGCAGGGGTGTAAGAAAAGGTTTTGTTGTCAGGAAGCCAGCTGCCATTAAACCATGTTCTATCTAATCGTTCAGGATAGATAGTTTGGGTTTGGGTGTTGATGAAGATGATTTGTCCCATTTCAGCTCCTTTTTCAGAAACATAAACAGCTACTTTAGTGCCATCGGGAGAAGGTGAAAAGTTGTTCAGTGAATAGGCTTTTTCTCTATTGTATTTTTCCAGATCAAATAGCATAATTTCCTGCCCTTTATACCCATCACGATAATATAACTTAGGCTGCTGATCCTGTGGACGTGTTTTTAGATAAAAATATCGATCTGTTTCCAGTATCTTCAGATTGGTAATACGTGCAGTACGTCTCTGATCAAATTCATTCATTTTATCAATCAGACCTTGTCTGCCGGGTATAGCATCCAATGTATGGCGGGCTTTTTCTGCCTGAGCTCTCATCCAGGTTTGTACTTCCGGATCTGCAAGATTTTCTATGTTACGGTAAGGATCTGTAATTTTTACTCCAAAATACTCTTCTGTAACAGGTTTGGGAGCAATGACCACAGGTGTCGTTTGTCCCAATAGGGGTAGCTGGAGCCCCAGAGTTACAATAATTAATAAATATTTTCTCATGTTGTATATGATTTGAATATATAAATATATTGACAGCCGGGTTTATATAAAAGCTTTTAGATTACTAAGCAGTTATGAGTATTGGGAGATATTGCCAGAAGATTATTATTTCTGAAGAGAGGCATTTAAGTAAGCTGCGTATAATAAGGGTTATTATTGTTTCTTTAAGAATTTGAATTCTGTTCAGATACATGGACAACAAACCTGGTTCATTCGTTTGCTGATCAACATAAAATAATCTGAGTCTAGGTCATTTTTATGTTTGACCAGAACGCTGGTCACATTCGGACGCTATTCGAATAATGGTCAGATTGAAGAAATATGCAAATTGTGGTCAACTTTTAGAATTATCAAAATACTGATCAGGTTACCACTTTATGGGTATTTTAATAATTTTTCGTGTAACCGGAATTCCGATTACCTGCTGCTTTGTTTATATAAGTGTGGGTAGAAACTTGTACGTAAATAGCGTGTAAGATGTTTCTGTCAGAAGAGCTTATGTTAAAAGAAGTTTATTCTTTTAACATAAGCTCTTTGATTACATTCCATTCTTCACCACCCATCTGTTCGATGAGGCTGATTCTGGTGAAATGTATGGACTGAGGAAAGGAAGTCGCTTTGATTTGAGTAAATATCTCGTCTGTACAGGTAGAATTGCGAGGATGCATCAGTGTAATGTGTGGTTCAGGACGTTTAGGTTCCTGTACTACATCTTGTAAAATGTAGTTTCGCAATGTATAGAATGTTTCATTCTCGCCCTCTGCTGGTAGAAATACTCCTTTGCCTTCTGCAAAACGCACAGGCTGTCCAAATCTGATTTCAATACCTGAAAACTTTAGGCTGTTTAGGTTCTTATATACTTGAGTAAGATCTTCCAGTTCGTCTTCCCTGCAAAGGGTTACGTGTGCTTTGATAAGGTTGTATTGCTCCGGATTAAACTGGTGGCGAACTTTCTCTATTGTCTGGGATACTGTTTCATCAACAAACAGCGTAAGTTGTAGGCGTTTAGAAACCATGATAATGAGTGATAGGCTGAGCAAGTCACTTCTAAAATAGTGACTAAATGGATATAATCAGCCTTTATTTTCAAATAGTAGCTACTTGTGTGACTCTTTTATAGCTCTGCTACTTTGTGTCACAGGGTAGCTGTTTCTTCCATTCCTCTGTAAAGTGATCCTCCCAAACCCACTGTGTAACTGTACTGTCACAGTTAACGGTTGCTTGTTCGTTCTCTGTATGTGTAAACCGGGAGACTGCCATTTGTCGTATACGTAATGTATCATGAGAAGGCTTTCTGTTGGAATCTATAAAATAGCCTATCTGAAATGTAGTAATGTCTTCACTTGAATCTGAGAATGCTTCTTCTTCATAGGCTCCACCTCCATTTCTTCCAACAGGTAGCCAATCCGTAATAGACTGAGTAGCTTTATTCCATACAAGCAGATACGTTCCGCTTTCACTATAATCGCCCAGTTCTGCTATATATATTGCTGTAAGCATAGTATACTCTCCTTGTTGAAACTGGTATTGTGCTCTAAGACTACCACTACTGAGAAGAGAGTGGAGTGGGATGTGTTCTGTTGTATTAGTGTCCGGCTTGGGAAACAGGGCTAGAAAAGCTGTATCTAATATAGAGGTATCCGATTCAGGAGACGCCTCTTCCCATTCGTATAATCCCCCGGCATTGGGAGAGATCGGCGTAAATTTTTGTAAAAAGCGTTGGGCTAAAGGTGATGTGGCTAATGGCTGATCGGAATGGGTAACGGATGTACAGGCTGCCAATCCCAAGGATAGCAGGAGAGTACAAAAATGGTTTTTCATGGTTGCTGGTTATATAAAAAATATAGGTGCTAAAATTGGGTGGTAAGCCAGAAGAATACGAAAGAGCAGGCCACAAGGTTTGTTTTATGGCTTACAATATTATTTACTACTTTTTGGATCATTTTCTTACACGAATTAAACCATTGTAGTCTGGTCACGTCCAAGGCATGAACAAATTTTTTAACCAGATACCATACAATGCGATTACTCACACTTTTACTGATTTTATTGTTTGTCGTCTCCTGTTCCAAAGACGATGATGTTACCGGAACACCCTATGTGGATGATGATCTGGCCGGACCTATTTCAAGACCTTCCTCCGGATATGGTGCCGATGGTTCGTATACAGTTGCTAAGGTTAGCTTTGCCAGTCCGTTGTATAGTGGCAAGATGGTAGATATTTTCTATCCACAAGGCATTACTTCTCCTCGACCTGTTATTTTCTATTCACATCCTTATGGAGGAGAGAATAGTGAATATAACATCGGACTGTTTAACTTCATTGCTAAAAAAGGCTATGTGGTAGTATTTGCTCCTTACCCAACTACGGGTGTCTCTATTGATGAGCGGTACAGTACCCTATGGGAAAGCTTTACGAAGGCTGTAAAGGATTATCCGGATCTGATTGATACTAAAAAGGTAGGTTTTATGGGACACTCATTCGGAGGTGGCGCTTCATTTGGTCTGGCTTATAAAGGATTTGTAGAACAGGGCTGGGGTGAAAATGGCCGGTTTATCTTTTCGATGGCACAGTGGTATTCGTATCAGATCACTGCTCAGCAGCTACAGTCTTTTCCGTCTAATACCAAGCTGATTTCCCAGATCTATGATGATGACGATACCAACGATCATCGCCTGGCTATCGACATGTTTAAGCATATCAATATTGCTGATTCTGAGAAGGATTTTATTCTGATTCGCCAGAGTGTAGTAGGAGGATATACCTATGTGGCAGACCACGTGTTGCCTAATTCCCGCAGCGCCTATGATGCGTATGATTACTATGGCATTTATCGGTTGCTGGATGCTATGATTGATTATAGCTTCAATAACAACGCTGCCGCCAAAACAGTAGCTTTGGGTAATGGTTCCAAAGAGCAGGTAACAATGCCTTCTTATAACGGACAGTCACTGGCTCCACTGGAGGTAACCGATAATCCAACACCACAGTATCCACAAAGCAAATACGAGTTCCCTTGTAATTCATCAACCAATCCACGTCCACAGTATTGTCAATAATGGCAGATGGACTTTAGAATAGAATGTGAAGATACAGGACAGAATATAGTTCTGTCCTGTTTTTTTATTCTGCCATATTCAGGAGCTCTATAGTGTATTACTCTGCTACCCCAACTATTACACCAAAGTTGCCATCTGTTTGCCGGACACCTTTCTCCGGAAGATACATACGGGATACAAAGCCATCGAGAAACAAAGCATTGGCACAGCCCTGTTGTTGAAAATACAACGCAAAGTCATAGAAGTTCATAGGAGTGCGGGAGATAGCAAATAATACCTTACCATTGGGTAATATGCCTACACCGCTTCGGATCACCTGATTGGGTGATCCTTTTTGAAATACAGGATGAATGGCTCCATTTGTTACCAGCATAGGGCCAGATTGGGTGGCCCATTGAATCTGCTTCGATAATATAAACTTACTGGTTTCAGTTACAAAGGCTTTACCCGCTTTATCAATATAAAAAACACCATTGGGCTTTAAGTAAAAGTTTGGTATGGCAGAGCCATTCTTCAAAACTTCTTTTTGATTGAGAGGCTTTACTACTTTACTATTCTGGATAAACAATCCGACAGGAGTACCATCTGATTCATACATTCCCCCATTGGTTGCAAAAATGAGCTTTTTCTTTTGAGAGGTTATCCAGCTCTCCAGCCTGCCAATGCTGCGAAGATACTGGCCTTCATTATCCTTCCAGAAAAGCTGAATCTTAGCAGGATCTGCCGTATAGGTAATCAGTGATTCCTCATACCAATGTGAGGTTGTCCAGGATATGCAAAGCAGAAAGACAAGCAGGTAAGAGATCAGGTGCATAGAGATAGAATGATGCCATAAGTTAGAAGATTTTATTGGATGTTGTAGTCTTCTTTTCAGACAAGATATGGTGCTGGAAAACGCTATTCCTCGTATAGAATTCTTATTTGTCCTGTTTTTCAATTACATAGACCATCATCTCCCGGCGAGTTTCAAATCCTAATTTCTTATATACCTTATAGGCACCGATATTATCTGAAAACAGATGCAGGAATGGGATGCGGGACTCTGTCAGGATACTCTGTAGCTGGTGGTTAACCAGTTGGGCAGCGTATCCTCTGCCTATGTAATCAGGATGAGTACATACTGCACTAACTTCCACATAGGGTCCGGGTTGCATACGTCGGCCTGTCATGGCTACCAGCCGGTCTCCATCGAAAATGCCATGATAGCCACCAAATTCTATTGTACGTACAAAAAAAGGCCCTGGATTGGTTTTAGCGGTTAGTTCCAGCATAGCAGGTACATCTTTGGTTTGCAGAGGTATTAGTTCGGCGCCTTTAGCTAATTGGCTACCAGGGAGGGTTGGCTTTTCACATACCATTTGTAGCAGTTCTCTTTTTACCAATATCTTCCAGTTTGTCGGAATAGAGATCTCACCTGGAGTGAACAGGATAAAATGGATAGGCGATGGAGTTAGTGCATAGAGGCTGTTGAGATCCTCTTCACTGTTGTCTTTGAGTCCAGCAAAGGCTGCAATTTCCCGGTCAAAGTATCGGACGTGGTTGTTTCCTGTGGAGATATCTTGGTTGTGAGTCGTTAATGCATTCCAGATGGGGTTATCAAGTATATGTGTCATATGGTGGTTTGATTGTAAATTTTCTTCACATAGGCAATAAGTATCCTGCATTGGTACGTTATGCAGGAGTAAGTTTTGTATTGTATACCGTAAACACCTGCCAGGCTCCATTCATTCGTCTTACCCGCAAAATTGTATGATTTTTTTGTCTGGACTCTCTCTTTAGGGTAAACTTTTGTATATCACCCATCAATACAAAATCTCTGTGTGTTAAAGAATAAAGGTACCATCGTCTGTTCTTTTTTACCATACAGTAGAAGGCATTTACAGGACAAATCGCTTCATATTCTGCTGGTAGAATCCATTCCTGCTGTATAGTGATAATACCTGTCTGGCAATGAGGTGCCCGGTAAATAATATAATCGGCGTTCCAGAGGGTAAACTGCCATACATGTGTATTGTGTACCAACAATTTTCCGTCAAAGTCCCAGAGTTCTATCTTTCTGTTATTACGCAACAATAGGTAATGACTTTCTGCCTTATATCGCTTGAATGTGTTGTTCGTGAGCGGATATAAGTGTTTATCAAGTAGATGTAATCTCTGGTTCTGTTTTACAAGCAGCATATTTTCATTAGCCCATACTATGTTGAAATAGGGGAGCTTCTCCTGAGAGCGAAAAGGTTTAGTATACAGATAAAAGCAGCTCCGAAACCGATCTCTGGAAAAAGATCGGGCTACAATCGGATGAGGCTCGGCAGGCAAAAATGTTCGCCAGTGCCACTGAATTACATGTCCTTTTTTGTTGAGCAGGGCCATCACAAATCCGTTATCGAGCCGGAAGTAAGGTGTATCTTCTGGCTGGGCAGACGGAATATCCCAGAAAGCTTCAAGAGATAGTGAGAGCATCTTTACATCAAAAGCAGATTCCTGTATCAGGCGGGAGTAACGATACGACTCATACACATTTGTGGATAGAACTTCATAGGTAGTTGCGTCCATCCAGTTTACTTTGTTATTGCCATTGGAGAAAAAAACAACATCCCTGTAAATGGACTCCACAGACTGCCTGATTGGAAATAACGGCTCCATTTTCTGGTTTACCCATAGGGAAATAGATTGGCGTTCTGATTGCCCTCTTAGGATCAAATATCCATCTGTTTCCGGGGTAATATGTATCCATTGTGTGTTATCCGGAAACATCTCTTTCAGGTGTTCCAGACTTTCCTGTCTGATTATCTGCACTGCCTGATTCAAGACATCATATGTAAATGTAGATGTAAACCCTGCCCATTCTCCTTCTCTTAGTTTTTGAACAGACAGATAGATAGTACTGGTGGTTACGGAAGTCAGATTGACTAGTAGTTGTTGTTTCTGAATCGATACGATAAACAGGTGCTCTGCCTCATAGGTAATGTAAGTATACAGAGGTGGAATTCGTACATGTCCTGTATTGTCTATAATACCTAGAAAGTCTCCCTGTCTGAAACGCAGATAGAGCCCATCTTTATCCAGCGCATACGATATATCTACCTGCAGTGGAATCTTTTGGTGTGGTGCCACCAACGGAATGCTAAACCACTGATCCTGTGAATCCATAACACAGAAATAGGTCGGATAGAACTGGACCGTTTTCCATTCGGCAGGCAGTACAATTTCATTCTCAGCATTGATAACTCCTATATAACCATCCCTTGTAAACCTTGTATAGGGATTGGAGCCTGGTATGTCTTTTGTGATGCCTGTTGAGGTAATATAGAGGGTATGTGAATGTTTGTTTTGTTCTGTCAGAAGTTCATAGTAGGTAATCGTATTTTCTTGTCTGTTATAGCATATACCACGTCTGCATGCAAACGGCAGAAGAATGTTATGGTGTAGATCAATGACTGCTGATTGCCGGGGAGCACGATAAGTCTGAGTGGTTGTTCGTACCAGAAACCCTCCATTGTTTTTCAGGGGTTGTATCGAATGATACAGTGCCGGAACTACCCACTTATCGTTGGCATTTACGATACCCCAGCTTTGGTTTACCCTTACCAGAGAATATCCTGATTCGAGTAAAATACGATCATGCCAGTAGGTTAGTTTCATATATTCTACTTTTTCAGCTTATGACACAATTTGCGTCTTAGCTTCTCAGATTTTATTATCCCAACAGAGTTACTTTCCGTTAAAAAATAGCTATTTATTAATAAATTTTATTGTGCTTTTATTCTATATTTAGTAAAGTAATAGTAACAGCAACAGTTAATTAACTCGTGTTGATCTATGCAAGGTACTCTGATTATTCTGAGTCTTGCTGGTATCCTGGTAATGGGTACTGGCAAGGTACATACAGATGGTACGAAGATATTGTATGAAACGGATCAGGAAAAGTGTTTTTTACAGCCAAAAACTACACTACATATAGAAAACAGACAGCACGATAGCCTGAAAACTGTGCTTGTACTATTAGCTAAGGCCCGCATTATTCCAGAGGGCTATTCCAGCGAAAAAATCCTGCTTTTTCGGAATTACAAGCTTGCAAACGGATATCTTTCATGGATTAAGTTAAAGACTCCTATCTGGGACGATGTGACAGACTGCCTGCTGATTCATGATTTTCGGAAACTGATCCGAAAGAAAATAATACATTCCAATACCAATCATGATTTTACCTTTCAACTCCAACAAGATGGACTGCTTGTTTTTACTGCCTATACCGCCCTTGCAGACCTGGTAGATTATGAGGAATATTATATTGTAGATATAAACACAAATCGTCTCTTTCTCAGTGACCGCTTTGAAACCGCTGATAGCCTGTATACTTCTTCTATTCTTCGCAATAAGCGTATCTGGTCAGGCCTGAATCTGGAAACGCAATTACCTTTTGAAAAGATCATCCATCCGTTGCAATGGGATGTGTACTGATATTGGGTTAGCTACCTGTTATTTTCTGATAAAGATAAGCTTTATAGGCTAAGATGTAAGTTTTATGGAAAGATTAATAGTTGGATTGCTAACAGAGAAGGAATAATAGATTTTGTTTATCAGAAAAAGGAGTTTTACAGATGTAACTACATTCAAATTGAGAAACATCTGGATACTATGTTTTTGCTCTGGAACTTATCTATAGATTGTTGTTTGTAGGATTTTTACTGAGATAGCATGATGTAAAATAAAAGCCAGCTATATATTTGTGCTTATTTATTTAAAGAAAATAAACAGTAATCTATGAAAAAAAGTCTACTTAAATTAGTATTTACCTTTGTATTCTTATGCCTCTCAGCATATACCTATGCGCAAATGGGAATGGGGAAGGTGGAAGAGATTGAAGAAGTAATGTCTCGTAAATTGATTGTGCTGATTGAAGAACCTCGTGAAAAAATGCTAAAACGTATTGAGAAAAAACCTAAACGCGGATCTATTGAAGACTATAAAAAGGATTTGAAGATTTACAATGAAAATGTACAAGCAGTTGTCGAGAAGTTTTGGCCGTATAATAAGAAGGATATTCAGTACATGACATTTGAAGAAATTAATGCGTTGAAAAAAAGTAAATCGACTGAGTATGCAGTGCTTGCTTGTTTATCAGCAAGAGCGTCATCATTCAGTGCTGGTTATTTGTATGCCAATGGTTTGTACTGGGTAAAAGACATTAAAGAAGATTTTGAAGATAGAGATGATGATATGTTTTCAGTGATGTTGGTTAATAGAATAGAAGATTGGGGGAGAGTGCCTGTATTTTCAACCACTCTTTTTGATGTTTTTCCTACAAAAGCTTCCATGGTATATGGCCTTAAAACTATTGATGCGTATTTTACTAAGCGTCTCAATATTAAAAAGAATGGAATAAAAGCGAAAGAAGAAAAGGAAAGAGTACTGGCAGAGATGAAAGAAAGAGCTCCAAAGGTTACAGAAAAAACGTTGTTGATTCGGGAAGAATGGCTTGATAAAGAACTTACTGCTGCTAACTTTAAAACCTTTTATCCTTACAAATACCAGATATGTGATCGTGAAACGATGGATAATGTGGTAATGAATGAAGATGCTAACTATGTCTATGGTGTAGAACTTCCTATAGTAATGTCTACTTCACGAAGTACATTTGTTGTTTATACCCAATATGTAATGGATGGAAAAGATAGTCAACCTATAGTTTTTATAAAACCAAATTATGGCGGTATGATGCTTGCCAGTAGTTTTACGGGTAAAGCCGGTACACGTAACTTTACCATTAAAACACTAAATAAAATTGTGGAGCAGGTACAGGGCAAAGGAATAGAAGTCGAATAAAACTTTTGTAAATAAATCATTGAAAGAGGAGATTGAGTTAGTTCAATCTCCTCTTTTTGTATGCTGAATTTAATAAAGAAATATGTCTGCTGATAAGTGAATAGTTGAGAGAGTTGTGAGTATACTTGCTATTTGTAGAATGGTGGATTCATTCAGATACATCTAAACTCCAAACTATGAAGCTTACATACCTGATTGTTCTGATATGGATAAGTGCTTTGTTGTCATGTCAGAAAAAGAAAGACACAGTTAAACGGTATCGAAATGATATTCCTATAGAAGCTACCTCACTTAGTTTATATCCGAATAATGAATTTGAATTAACGATTCATGCTGACTATTACTCCCGAACCTCTAGCGGGAAATTCCAGATTTCCAATGATACACTGATCTTGAATCCTTCACAACTAACAGACAATTTGATAGACAGTGTGGTGAGTGTATACAATAACTCTATAACTGGTACAAAGGTCATCCAGTTGTACAAACGAGAATTTGTATATGGTTTTGGACATATTCAAATAGATACTATCAGTAATGGATCTTTTTACTCTGATCCTATCTATGTTAATACTGATACTACTGAACTTTCTTATAATCTGGATTCGGCTAGTGTTGCTTTTATTCCTGATTCCATTAAGGTGAATCAAATTCGTTACCAACCTATGACTACCAATAATTGTCAGAGTAAGACAGTGTATATACGAAAAGTCAGTAATCCCAAAGCCAACCTATTCAAAGTGTATATAAACAATTTGGATAGTGAGAAACACTACCTTCATAACTGGAAATGGCTAATAAAAGGAGATACTATTTTTCCGTATTATCTCAATGGTTGCGAGCCTAACAAAAGCTATTATTTACTTTTAGAAGATGTAGAATAACCTCTTGATTGTCTTGTAAGTACAAATTTTTAGTTAGTAAAGGCTAATTTTTTTCTCTTTTTCTGTCGTTATATCTGCACCTGATGACAGAAACAGACACAAATTGTAAAAAGCCCTGGGAACTTTTCTATGCAGTTATATTTTCTATTTACCTGATGCGATATGTATCTGCCTATTTTTCAGTGTTTTATGTTGTCGGTGAACTATTTCCTTGAAAAAATCCAGAGAAAGCATATATGTATGATAATGAGTGTATTATGACTTTACAAGTGGTGTGATTGTAGTACCTTTGTAGTGTAAGTCAAGCAGACATATCCTCAGACATCAGTCTGATTATAGATATAAAAATAAAATTTAGGTTGTAAGTGGTTTGTTACTGAAATTCCCCGAAGGTTTCCATCGGGGAATTTTTGTTGTGTATGCCAGTCAGCCATGACTCTTTATTTACCTCCCAAGCGAATAGGATAGTCAGCTGTGTAGGTATTGTGTTGATAACCATGTAAAATGGTTTAAATTTGTCTTCGCCTTTACAGACCATATGTAAGTAGTAATTTATTTCCTATCCACAGGTTTGGGATATGCTTATCATCAGAATTGTATAGGTATTATATGTTTTAAAACTCACAATTATATAGTATACTATGAAAAGATGGGCTCTGGAGGAAATGTACGAAGGTGCAATATTTAATCAATGGTATTTGATCATAAGTGCATGGGTCTTTTCTTTTATACTTTTATTTACAATTATAAAGTTGTGTAAGGCTTTGGGTTTTTTCCAGTATAGTGATCCAAAAAAGCAAGAAGCATATGTGGAGTGGTTGGACACTGAAGGAATGTTTTATGCTTGTCTCTACTTTCTGGCTGCTTTAATTGTAGCTTTCCAGCTTTTCATGACTTGGAAGAAGATTGATACAAAAATATTAGATACCCCACCTCCCTACTCTGAATACAATTAAGTATATATACAACTATCTTCTTCTTGGTATAAGAGCAGCTACTCGTTAAATAGAAACAAGTTCTCCCTAATAATGGAGTTTATAAGCTATCCGGACTTACGTGTACTACTACACGAAACTTTTCCCAGGTATCCTCTGGACAAACTGAATAGATACGATATCACCCCTGCCTCCTTTGAAAAGATAACTGAGTTATATAACCTTCCTTTACCCTATAAGGAACTTCCGGAATTACTAGATTTTGAAGAAGATACAGAAAAGCTTTACACAAAGCTGTTTGGAGAGACTTCTGTTAAAGATAGTAAGTTGATCATTATTACAGATGAATTTATTAAAGAAAAGAAATTTGCTGTAATGGGGAGTAGTTATCTTCACACATTCATACATGACTACTATACGGAAACATATGGAATGAGCCTATTTCAGCCATTGGATGTAGTATTCTGGTATGTTGATCAGAAGCTATTGTTACTAGTTCACCATGAAGGATATTATGCTTGGCTATCATACAATTAGTGCAAAAGAAGCATAAGGTAAGTCTGAATCGAAGCAATGTTCCCATCTCTCGGTTTACCATCTACTATCACTGAGGGCCTGCCATTATAGAATAGATTGCAATGGTCTGATTACTTTATCCTGTATTTTGCCTTAGAGAGGAAAATTACCCATCTTACCTACAGTTTTCAATAGAAATACATTTTGGTTGTGAACCCTCCATTTATTGTATGAGACTTTTATATGTTGTCCCTGCTGTACTTCTTGTCACTATATTGCTGGTATTCTCCTGTACAAAGTCAAAGCATTCTTCTTCAAGAAATAGTATAGAAAACTGGATTCAAACAGATCGAAATCCGGATACTTTCATCAATCCTATTGATGATACCACTGATCTACAGAGGATAGGTAACCAGATTTACCAGGACAACGATGGTAAGGTGTATCTGCGAACTCTATATCCACATAGGTATAAAAGAGCTCACTATGTGGAATACCTGAAAGACATTACTGATTTTTTGAACATAGCTGATTACAGAGAGTTAGATAAAGGATACTTTACCACAAAAGGAAAAGTGTATATGTGGTGGAGCAATGATGGAGGACATTATCCTGTAGAAGTGAAAGTAGCTGATCCTGGAACGTTTGTTCCTTTTGACTCAATAGCAGGTGGTAAAGATAAAGCACATGTCTTTTATGGAGGCCCACCAGGCAATATGGATACGCTGCCTGGTGCAGACCCTGCTACTATTCGTGTAATGAACCCCGAGAGAGGCTGCTGGAATTGTGGTGATTGCTATTTTGTGGATGCTAAACATGTGTTTTGGGGCTTACAGCCAATACCAGAAGCAGATTCTAAAACATTTCATCTGGTAGATAGCGAAGCTGTGGATGCAAGAGACAAGTATAGAAGCTATTATAATGGTCGTCCTATAAGGTAAGATGCTAAATTAGGTCACTTGTAAGTCTGAAGGAAAAATAATTTAGTCTTCTTTAAATGGCAGTAATAAGTAAAATTACTTACAAAACTAACATGGGTATGATATCTGTTGGGGTGAAGGGCATCTACACGAATCACCATGAATACAAACTATAAATGGAGGTGATACGGACTTTGTTTGATGAGGCGTGGGGTTGATATAAATTTTTGCATTGTTGTTGTATTTATCAGATAATCAGTACTTTTATAAGTGTGTTGATGAGTAGGTGGGATGAATTTTTTACGTAGTTAGTGTTACTAGTGTATAATTTTTATTTTTTATCTGCTCAATCTGTGTATTTTCTCTGCCAAAGGGGATATGTCCTGTTGTGCTTATAAATAATCCAATAGATATCGCTTTTTTTAAGCCTAACTCTTGTATTTAGGCAATATTCCGTCGAAGACCTTTGGCAATCTGGGGTGCTGAATGCATAGTGGTAGTTAGAGGTAACTCCTGTTAATCAAATAGAGATAAATCAATCCTTACATTCAGTATGGTTCCTACAGGAATGCTGACTATTACCTGTTTCCACTACAGTGTATCTAGGTATGTAAACGCTAGCAAAATTGTTTCTTGAAAAGTTGTTTCTGTGTGCAGTCAGTATTAAAAACAACTTCTTGAAATTAACAAAAGAAAGATATAACTCATCCCCTTAACGTATTCAATCATGAAAAAGTCTATATTTCTCCCTTCACTCGTATTCGTACTAATCTTCGCTGGAAATGTAGTATTTGCTCAGAAGAAGAAAAGCACTACGGCTACTAAAACATTTGCATCAAATCAAACAGTGGCCCTGGCAAACTCATCTGTTCCGGATAAGAAAGAATATGTTGCCGAGCAAATGACAGATGAACAGGCATTGGAGATGGTTACTCAGCAACTGGAGGCTGCCACATCTACACAGGCAACAACTGAAGAAGCTCCTCAGACGGATGAAAACCGGATTTATACTGTGGTAGAAGTTTCTGCACAGTTTCCTGGTGGTGCTACAGCACTAAATCAGTTCCTGACTATCAATGTTCACTATCCTAAAGAGGCGAAAAAGGATAACATTGCCGGAAAAGTATATACCAAGGTTTTGATTGAGAAGGATGGAAGTGTTTCTGATGTACAGATTATAAAAGGACTAGGCCATGGCTGTGATGAAGAAGCTGTACGGGTTATTAAAACTACTTCCAATTGGAAACCTGCACGCCAGCACGAAAATATTGTTCGGTCTTACTACATGTTACAGGTTAATTTTGTTCCTGCCAATTAGTATTTTCTATAATCTTCTGTTTAATTTCTGTTAGGTAAAGCGTTTGAACATCTTATGATCAAACGCTTTACTTTTATAGTAAAGAGATCCTGTCAGGTCTTTTGTATCTATATCAGCTTGCAAATATCTTGCGCATACATACACTTTCCTCTATATCCTGATACGGACCATAATTAGGAATGCGGGTAAAGCCAGAAGTCTCATATAATCGGATGGCTTCGGGTTGTTTGATACCAGTTTCCAGTATGGCAGAAGTATAGTGTTGTTCTGATGCCCAACGTTCCAGTTCCTGCAAAATCATTCGGCTGATACCTTTTCCTCTAAAGGCCGGATGAACAAACATCCGCTTAATCTCTATCTCAGTAGTAGAAGCCGTAGGACGGAAGCCTCCACAGGCTAAAGGCTGTCCTTCTGAAAATGCTACTACTACCTGTACTCGTTCATCCAGTTTGTTGCTAGGGGCAAAAATACCTTGTTTATCAGGGTAACGTGCCCACAAGTCTTTGTCGAGCATGCTGACCAATTCCACAAAGGCCGGATCAGTAACCGTTGTTCGTTTTAGTGAGATCATTATACTAGGTAAAGGTGGTTAGGAGGGAAGCAAGATACTGAGAGATAAGAATATATTTCAGATTTTGTCTTCTTCTATCACTTTACTTTCTTATAAAGAAATATAAAACAGCATCTGCATCTAGTTCATTGAAATATTCCAGGAAGCTGTTACTTAGTTGTTTGATGGTGGCAAAGCATATCTATTGTTCTGTTATACTTAAGGACATTTGTATTTCATATTTCCACGTAAAAAAATCCTATCTGTCTTGAAAAAATGTAACTTACGATCCATTTACCTTGCAACTTCGTTTATCCATGACAAACCTGTTCACAACCAGTTTATTTGCTCTCTGTATAGCTTTAGGCTTGCCATTTGTTCAAAGCTCTCTATCAGAAAGTGTAGCTAACCTTAACTTCAGACAAACCGTGCAAACTATCGCAGACTCAACATCAGGCAGTGGCATTATAGCACCACAGGCAAAACCGCAGCTGGTATCCAGCCAGTTTAGCTTTACAGAAGGACCCGCAGTAGATAAAAAAGGAAATGTATACTTTACTGATCAGCCCAATAACAAAATCTGGAAGTATGATACTGAAGGAAAGCTTTCTGTGTTCATGGAAAATTCAGGTCGTTCCAATGGGATGTACTTTGATCAAAAAGGAAATCTCATTAGCTGTGCAGATGAAAACAACCAGCTCTGGTCTATCAGTCCACAAGGTAAGGTTACTGTTCTGCTCAAAGATTTTCAGGGACATACATTCAATGGTCCCAATGATGTATGGGTAGACAAATCGGGTGGCATCTACTTCACCGATCCGTACTATCAGCGCCCATACTGGAAACGTCAGAGCCCTGATCCAAACTTGGGAGGAGAGAAATTATATTACTTACCAAAAGGTGCATCAGCAGCTATCCTGTTGGATGATACCTTCAAGCAACCCAATGGCTTGATCGGTACTCCGGATGGTAAAATATTATATGTTGCTGATATTGGTAACAACAAGACTTATAAATATGAGATTGCAGGCAATGGAGTACTCAAAAACCGCCAGTTGTTTGTAAATCAGGGATCAGATGGAATGACTATTGATAATCAGGGCAATATCTATCTGACAGGGAATGGAGTAACTGTATATAGCAAAGAAGGACAAAAGATCGAACATATACCTATTCAGGCCAAATGGACTGCTAATGTATGCTTTGGGGGGAAAGAAAAGAACTTGTTATTTATTACCGCTTCGGAATCTGTTTATACATTGAAAATGCAGGTAAAGGGAGTACAATGAGGTTTTCACCGCTTCAGAAGAGAAAGTCATCTTATTCTTTGATCTGGTTAAAATAGAACCTATCATAGTTTTTTCTCTATAAATCCCCATAAAAAGCGAAACGCATCCAACCCAGTATAAGGTGTCAGATGCGTTTCAAAATCCTCGGTTAAATCTTATCAAACACCGCCGGCACGCAACCAGCACGGTCCAACCATTTCCGCCCGAGTCACTTTACAAAAGCAAAGCGATCAAAATCTCACACCTAAAAGATGATTGGTAGTGTTTGATAAAATTTGCTTGGGACTAGACATGTGTACCTCCTTTCTTTTAAGTGAAACATGAGCAATAGATATTTAAAAGATCATTGCATCACAAATGCGGTCTGATAAAGGGATGCTACTGCCGATGGTGACCACCATACATCATAATAACATTTTTAAGGGCAGAAGGTTCAACATTTTCTCATTCATCACCTACTATTTTTATGTCTTTTAAAAATTACCAGACAAATCCTATCGTTATTTGTCTACAGCTTAGTAACTTGTCTGCTTTCCGATTTATGGTGAAAGATATTACCAGTAATTTTCGCCAAAAACAAAGATAATTTTGTAACAAAATAGCCCATAATCTGGTTAAACGACTGATATATTCAGCTATACATAGTATGAGTACAGCAGACATAAGTAGACGAGGATCAAAAAGAAAAGCAAAAAAAATGTATCATTGGTGTCTTTTATTTCACACATTCGTAAATTGATTTTCGTGCGATTTGGCAAATAGGACTCGGATTCGTGTGAGGCTTTGAGATAAAAAACAGCAGGCATTATTTTTTTTGCCCTTAGAAAATGTGTATCTATTTCCATACAAACGCATCAACTGAGGAGTATTAGGGCAAAATGGCTTAGCTCCTCAGAAACAAACTTACATACCTTATGTCTAAAAAAAATTATGATTCAGAATTTTGTGGAAGCCTCCCTCTTAACTTTATCAATCATGTCCAGGCTTATGGTATCCTGGTAGTATTGGAGAAGACCAATCTGACAATTATTCAGGTGAGTCAGAACATTGAAGAAAAACTTGGTATCGCTGTTGAAGAAGTTATAAATAGTTCCTGGAAAAAATACGTTTCAGCAAAGGAATTAACTCTGCTTGAGGAGCATATACAATCTGATGTAATCAAAAAAACATCGGTATCATTTTCCTTTACAGTACCTGGTCGCCAAACCAATTGCCTTGCCATTGTTCATATAAAAGATAGCTATCTGATTCTGGAAATAGAAATTCTGCCGGAAGATGAATCAGCTACAACATCATTTTTATCTGTCTATCAGGATGTCAAACATGTGATTACATGGCTGGAATCTGCACAGACTATTACATCTGCCTGTGAGATTGCTATCACCGAGTTAAAGAAGATATCTGGTTTTGATCGGATCATGGTGTATCAATTTGATGAAAATTGGAATGGTACTGTCATTGCCGAAACGCTGGAAGAAGGCATGGAGCCTTATCTGGGTCTGGTATTTCCGGCTTCGGATGTACCTCGCCAGGCCAGAGCCTTATATCTGCAAAATCCCTATCGGCAGATACCTGACCGCGAATACACTCCCGTAAAGTTATATCCTCTGCTGAATCCTGCCACAGAAACATTTATTGATCTGTCTGATTGCAATTTACGGAGTGTTGCATCCGTTCATATAGAGTACCTGCGTAATATGAATGTGATGTCGTCTATGTCTATCCGTATTATAAAAGACAACAGATTATGGGGACTGATTGCCTGTCACCATCGCCAGGCTAAGTTTATTCCGTATCAGCTTTGTTCTGTTTTTGAGCTTTTGTCTGGCTTTATATCCTCTACATTTTCACGGCTTCAGGTATTAGAGGAGTTTCAGCGTAACTCACACCTACAGACCATTCATGCCCGTCTGGCAGAGCAGATCTATGCAGAAGATAGCCTGGTCAAAGGATTGCTACAAAAAGAGACAACTGTACTGGATCTGTTACAAGCGGAAGGGGCAGCTCTAACCTATAGTCGGGGTATGGCAACCATTGGCGTTACACCTGATGAGGACGAAGTAAAGAATCTGATTATGTGGTTACAGGGTAATAAACCAGACAAGGTCTTTTCTACCGACTCTATAGCGTCTGTATATGATAATGAAAAGCTGTCTCAGGACATCGCAGGGATGATTGCTATTCCTATTCATCCGGCAAAAGACGAATACTTGTTTGTGTTCCGGTCAGAAGCGATTCAAAAAATTAACTGGGGAGGAAATCCGGATGAAGCAATACAATTTGAGCAGGATAAGAAAAACTATCACCCACGCAATTCGTTTAAAATATGGCAACAGACCGTAAAGGATACTTCTTTGCCCTGGCATACACAGGAAATTCAGGTCGCTGATTCGCTTCAGCATATTTTACTCGAATATACGTTACGTAAAAGCGTTGTTTAACGCTCTAACAGACAGAGAAGAACGTGAAAAAGAATCATTCTGTAGATACAAAATTAACGGAAGTACCTATTGACAGACAGCACTTTATTGTAGCAATAGGTGCTTCAGCAGGAGGGCTGGAGGCCATTCATGACTTTTTTGATAATGTGACTGAGAGTTCAAATCTCTCCTTTGTCATTATTCAACATCTGTCGCCAGACTACAAAAGTCTTCTTGTAGAACTGGTAGCTAAGCATACCTATATGAAAGTACAGGAAGCTGAGGATGGTGTGTTGTTAGAGAGAGGGTGCATCTATGTAATTCCACCCAAAAAGATGATGACTATCTCAGACTGCCGGCTACAGCTGACTGACAAAAAGAACATAGATAAAGGCCCTAATACCGCCGTAGACATCTTTCTGCACAGCCTTGCCAAAGATAAGGGAGATAAGTCTATTGCCGTTATTTTGTCAGGTACAGGTACAGATGGTACAAAAGGGATTGAGGTAATCAGCCGGGCAGGTGGAATGGTGGTAGTACAGGAGCCCGAATCTGCCAAGTTTGATGGAATGCCAAAAAGTGCTATTGCCACAGGCTGTGCTGATATGATCCTGGCTCCCTGGCAAATGCCGGAAGAAATCGCCAATTACATCGACGATACATCCAATGGGGTCTTTACAGAAAAGACCATGGATGAAAAGGTGCTGGAAGACATTCTGAAGCTGATCTATAAGAATACAGGGTGTGATTTCCATAATTATAAATACCCGACTATTCTTCGGCGTATTGCTCGCAGGATAAAGAAACTGGAATTACGTCATGTAAAGGCATATCTCTCTTATCTGAAGAAACAACCAGGTGAATCGCAGGTTCTGTGCAAGGACTTTCTGATTGGTGTAACTAAATTCTTCAGAGACAAAGAAGCCTTTGATTCACTGAAGGAACAGGTAATTTCTAAAATCATCCACGACAAGTCTGCCGGTGAAACCATAAAAGTATGGGTTACTGCCTGTAGCAGTGGGGAAGAGGCCTATAGCATTGCGATTCTGCTATATGATATGATAGCACAGTCGAAAAAAAATCTGTCAATTAAGATCTTTGCTACAGACACAGATGCCAATGCCATAGATTATGCTTCACGCGGTATTTATGAAAATACAGTAGAGAAAGACATTCCTGCTTCTTATCTGGATTCCTATTTTATCAAACGGGATGCTACTTATCAGATTATTCCGGAGATACGCAAGCTTATTGTTTTTGCCAAGCATAATATTATCACTGATCCTCCTTTTATTAAAAATGATCTGGTGACATGTAGAAACATGCTTATTTATATGAACTCTGCTCTGCAGAAGAAGGTGCTTTCTACCTTGCATTTTGCTATGAATCCAGGAGGATATTTGTTTCTGGGTAGTACAGAGTCTGTGAGTATGATCAGGGAAACCCTGGAAGATGTAGATCGCAAATGGAAGATCTTTCGGCGTATCGAAACAGTTAATAGGCCTTATCATGAATTGTTTAGTAAGCCATTAACTTCAACCAGAACCTATACTCCGAGAACAGTTCCCGACTTCTCACAAGCCAAAACTCAGTCGGGCGACTTCTCTGAAGACATCAAGCAGATTTTGTGTGATGACCTGGGGTATGTAGCTATTTATATTGACAGCAATCTGGAAGTACGACATACAGCAGGCGATTATAAAAAATTTCTTTCGTTACCGGATAAGCAGATCAATCTGAACTTATTAAAACTGCTTTCCAAAAGTCTGGTAATTCCTGTTCACAAGATGATCCGGCAGGCATGGAATAATAACGAAAAGGTTAATGAGGAGAAGGTAACCTATCGATCCAGTGAGGGAATCAAGCAGGTAAGTGTTCTCGTCAGACCTATGCCTGCTTCTTCGTTAAAGACAGGCTATACATTGATTTTATTGAAAGAACTTCCTGTAACAGTTCAGCCTGTAGAAGAAACACCTGTAAAGATAGGTGAACTTAATGATCCGGATTTTCTGAATGGCTTGCATGAAGAGCTCAACGAAACCAAGCTGAGTCTGCAAACTACTATTGAAGAGCTTGAGACTACCAATGAAGAGCTCCAGAGTGCCAACGAAGAGATGATCTCTTCCAATGAAGAACTGCAAAGTTCCAATGAAGAGCTGCAGTCGCTCAATGAAGAACTACATACACTAAATACCGAACACCAGCTTAAAATCAATGAACTCATTCAGCTCAATGATGACCTGAATAACTATTTCAGAAGCACAGATATCGGCCAGATATTTCTCGACAAGGATTTACGAATACGTAAATTCAATCCATCCGTAGGTAAACTAGTAAACCTAATCGAAAGCGATATTGGCCGACCTATTACTGATATCTCTACTAATTTGCTCAATACCAATATTGATAATGCGTTACAAGAGGTTATCAGTACCAAAATGGTAGTGGAGAAGGAGATTTTTACCAGGTCCGGACAGTCGTATTTGATGAAGTTATACCCTTACATCAACAATAATAACAAATCTGACGGTATCATACTTACTTTTGTAGATATCAGTCTGATCAAGAATCTGAATGAGATCATTAACGGGGTATTTGAATCTTCTCAAAGCTCTATTTTTGCTTTTGAAACGGTGACGGATGGGGATCATAAGGTTCGGGATTTTACCTGTGTAGCTGCCAATCGTGCATCCGAGTCTTTCTGGAAAAAGCCTATCAACGCCATTATCAACCATTCACTGGAGTCAATTTTCCCAATAGACATAAAGACAACGCTCTTCAAAGAGTTTCGGAAGGTATATACCCAAGGCATTCCATCACACTTTGAAATTGCCTTTGAACAAAAATCTTTTGAAGGAGTAGCGGTAAGAACTAAAAACGGAATCGCTGCTACCTTTACCAATGTTACAGATAAAAGAATGGATGAGGCTAAGTTGAGAAAGAACTTTAACGAACTCATTCGCACGAAGGAAGATCTGAAGGTACTTAACTCCAATTTGGAGGAAAAGATACAGGAACGTACACAGGAACTCAGTAAAAGTGAGGAGCGGTTCCGGTTGTTGTCTCAAGCCACTAACGATGCTATTATTGACTGGAGACTGATCGATAATGATATCTGGTATAGTGACAGCTTTTTCTCAATGTTTGGATACAAAAATGCAGAACCTCAGCAATCACGCAAACTCTGGTCTGCCAATATCCATCCGGACGATAAAGAGAGGGTACAATCTACAATTCATAGATTGCTTAATACCAATACCAGTCACTTCTCACTGGAATATCGCTTTCAGAAGTCTGATGGGGGGTATGCAGAAGTACTTGATCGTTCGTATATTTTGCATGATGAATATGGCACACCCTACCGGATGCTAAAATCCATGTTGGATATTACCGAACTTCGTAAGGCGAGGCAGGAAGTAAAGTGGAACATAGAACAACGGCAGTTTCTGGCAGAATCTGTTCCGCTGATCGTATGGACTGCCAGTCCGGATGGAAAGATCACATTTATCAATAAAAACTTCGAACTGTTTACAGGTGAATCTGCTACAGAAGCAGCGGACTATAGCTGGAAACGTTTTGTTGACCCAGCCGATTTGCTCAAACTAAAAAAGATCTGGCTGGCAGCTCTGCGGTCTACACATGACTTCGAGGTTGAGATTAAAATTCGTAATGCCAGCCATGAATATAAGTGGCATCTGTTACGGGCACGTGCTCAGATCACCAACCGTGTGATTTATTCCTGGGTAGGTAGTGCTACTGATATTGATCAGCAGAAAAGGATTTCGGAAGTTATGGAGCAGAAGGTGCTGGAACGTACAATAGAACTTAAAAAGCTGAATGTGGCTCTCAGAAGCAGTAACAATGACCTGCAACAGTTTGCATCAGTAGCTTCACATGACTTGAAAGAGCCTATCCGCAAAATACACCTGTATGGTAACCTGTTGAAGAATAAGTATCTTCAGGAAATGGATGGGGCCACTATCTTTGCAGATAAGATTATACAGTCTGCTTCCCGTATGACCAAGCTGGTAAATGATCTGCTTAGTTATTCGAAAGTGTCAGACGGGTCTTTCTTTGAGATGCTTAACCTGAATACTATCATTACGGAAATTCTGGATGATCTTGAGATTGTGATTCGTGAGAAAGACGCCACCTTCTCGATTAGCCATTTCCCGATGATTGAAGCAATTCCCGGTCTGATCCGGCAATTGTTCCAGAATCTGATCAGTAACGCACTCAAGTTTTCAAAACCAGACGTAGTGCCATCAATTACTATTCATTCAACAGTGATCAGTGAGAAGAGATTCAGTAGTCCATCACAGAAAGAGGGTGGTTTTGTACGCATCATTGTCAAAGATAATGGTATAGGCTTTGATGAAGCCTACAAAGACAAAATATTTACACTGTTTCAGAGGCTACATGGTACAGATGAATACGAAGGTACAGGCATTGGTTTGGCGCTTTGCAAAAAAATTATCGAAAAGCACAACGGGCTTATTGATGCGCATAGTCAGTTAGGTGAGGGTGCTGAGTTTGTCATTATCTTGCCTGTTAAACAAACTTGATTTTATCAGAGCTTTAAATAGATTTTCACTGCTCCACTGCTATAAATTCACTCCTCATGTGAGAGTTAGTTAATTTGATTGCATCTGAAAAAATATCGGAATTATGGTCAGGCTTACACAGACAACACGCTTGTCAATCTGCTAATCAACATTTGATTTGACCAGAGTTTAAGTCACTTTTGTAGTTGACCTAAACTCCGGTCATTTTGTACAACTATTTGAATAATGGTCAATTTTTCAAAATATCGGAATACTGATCATGTAACTGAGATATCAGAATTTTGATGTCTCGTAGTTGTGTACGCATTGAGAAAGCTGAGGTTCAGGGAGTGATAACGCAAATCGTACTACCTTGCAGAGCGCTCTATGCCTTCATTACAAGAGTGGAAAAGGGAAAATTGTAAGAAAATGTGTTTACTGTCTTTACTTTTACGTATTAACATACAGTTTTCTTTTTCTTCATAGCAGGCTTTTTCGATATTAAAAAAATCATTGCATATTCGCAGAAAGGGATCAAAATAATCTATATAGGTGTATCAGATACATCTGGCAGGATTATTTTACGACTGAGGAAATGTACATTATATACTGAGACTATTTATTAACCTTTATTTATTTAAAATGGAAACAGCTATCCGCCAGAAAATCGACACATGGCTTAGTGGTAATTATGATGCTGATACCAAAGCATACCTGAATAAACTTCTGACTGACAATAATGATGCGGAATTGAATGATGCATTTTATAAGGATCTGGAGTTTGGTACAGGTGGATTGCGGGGTACTATTGGTATCGGAACCAACCGGATGAATCAGTATACAGTCGGAATGGCTACACAGGGATTGGCAAATTACCTGAAGCAGACCTATCCTAACGAAGAAATCCGTGTAGCTATTGCCCATGACAGTCGTATCAAGAGTGATACCTTTGCTCAGATTACTGCGGATGTATTTTCTGCCAATGGCATCAAAGTATTTCTCTTTCCGGAATTGCGTCCTACTCCTGAGTTATCCTTTGCCGTTCGTGAACTGAACTGCCATTCAGGTGTAGTGATTACAGCTTCACACAATCCGAAAGAATACAATGGTTATAAAGCTTACTGGAATGATGGAGGACAGGTAATTGCTCCACATGATAAGAATATCATCGGTGAAGTACAGAAAATCAAGTCTGTAGATGAAGTGAAGTTTGCCGGAAATCCGGATCTTATCGTGAAAATCGGACCTGAACTGGATGAAAAATACCGGAAAATGATCTTGGGTAATGTGGTGTTTCCGGATGTGATTCAACGGCAAAAAGCCATGAAGATTGTCTTCACACCTATTCATGGAACAGGTATTACGCAAGTGCCACAGGTGCTGGAGCTGATGGGTTTTACCAATGTACATGTAATAGAAGAACAGGCAAAACCAGATGGTACTTTCCCAACTGTAGTATACCCCAACCCGGAAGAGCATGAGGCAATGAGCCTGGCGTTGAAGAAGGCTGCTGAACTGGATGCGGATCTTATACTGGCTACCGATCCGGATAGTGACCGTGTTGGAATTGGGGTAAAGAACCACCATGGCAAATGGCAGTTGCTGAATGGCAACCAGACAGGTAGCCTGATCATCTACTATCTGTTACAGGCATGGAAACAGGCTGGTAAGATTACCGGAAAAGAGTTTGTTGCCAAAACCATCGTAACCACTGATCTGATTGATAAGATGGCTGCTGACTATGGGGTAGAATGTCCAAACGTGCTGACTGGATTTAAATACATTGCCGCAAAAATTAAAGCATACGAAGGAGAGAAGAAATTTATCGCAGGTGGAGAAGAAAGCTACGGATATCTGGTAGGAGATGCTGTTCGTGATAAAGATGCCATTGCATCCTGTGCGATCATTGCTGAACTAGTAGCTTATGCCAAAGATAAAGGCATTAGCTTGTTTGACATGATGCGTGAGATGTATGCCAAATATGGCTTTTACTATGAAACATTGATTTCTTTGACTAAGAAAGGTCAATCCGGAGCTGAGGAAATTAAGCAGATGATGAACAATATGCGCAACAACCCTCCTAAAACAGTAGCAGGTTCTTCATTGGTACGCCTGCTGGATTATGAACTCGGACAGGATCGCGATCTGATAAATGGAACTACCAAACCAACTGAGTTGGAAAAATCAGATGTACTGCAATTTATCACTGCTGATGGTACCAAAGTATCTGCACGCCCTTCAGGGACAGAGCCCAAAATTAAGTTTTATGTGTCTGTTAATGAGCCACTGGAAAACAAAGAAGACTTTGATGCCGTTTTTGAAAAGCTGAAAGGCAAAGTGGCAAGCATCGTAGAAGAGCTAAAGCTAAGCTAAGTACAATATAATTACCACTACTATTTCTCCCTTATATCTGACTTGTTCAGGATAAGGGAGATTTTGTTTTATGGCTGATAAGATTTTTGGGGAGCATATAACCAGATAAATAACTAATTATCAATAGAATAAATAGGTTAATTATTAGGTCATACAAAGAGATTTTTTCTGTGTGTTTATTTTTTATGTATTCTTACTACTAACTGACATTGTTTTTGTAGAATCTTTGTAAACTATATAACACCACAAACACTCTGCTCTGGTATTTTTAAAAATGATACGTAAACAAGTTCTTCAAGCTACCTTACTGTTTTTCTCTGTATTTTCCCTTTATGCACAGGATTCTTTATTGATCAACTTACACAGAAAAAAGCTGGATTTAGGTTCCAGTACATTCCTGAACAAAACCTTTTACATTGCCAGAGTTGTAGATGCTCGTTCCGATAAAGAAACTGTCGGGACTGTGCAACGTGGAGTGCTTAATAGAAATGCGCCTGCCTCTTTTGTTGGGAGTCTTGAATCACAGTTACAGGATTTCTTTAATCGTGGACTCTCTGCTAAACAGGGATATACGCCTGTTATTGTGAAAGTAAATCAATTGGTTATTGCGGAGAAAAGGACAGCTACAATGGAAACAGCTACAGCATTTGCTGAATTAGATTTTATTGTTTCCCGAAACGATTCTTTGTTCCTGCTATTTCAAATTTCTTCTTCTGTCAAACGGGATGGTATGGATGTTACAGGTTTCCATGATGACAATATCGCAGACGCATTGAGTAAGTGTATGATAAAGTTTGCAAAGAGTCCATGGAAAGAATCTCTTTATATAGGTTCAGTCCTAACATCAGAACAACTGCTAACCAATACTCCTCTAAAGCCTGAGTTGCCCGATCTGCCTGTTTTTATGGGTGCTGCTCCAAAAAGAGGGATTTATCTGTCTTTAAGAGATTTTTTGGAAAATAGTCCTGATAATTCGGCGCAATTTATGTTGGATATTAAACCGCGAAAGGGCAAGAGCTGGGAAGGTATAGATCGGGTTATTCCTTATCTGATTCAATCCGATGGAAGTCAGAACAAGCTTAAAAATGTATGGGGATTTTCGGATGGCAGCCAAGCGTATATTTACTATAATGAAGACTATTTTCCACTGGTACAAAAAGGTAATACATTTGTATTTGATGGGTTTGTGCCACTTCCGAACAATGTGTATATAGTTACCCCTCCGGCTTCCGGTGTGGCTGAAGCTGTTATTACAGGTGTTGTTGCAGGAGCTGTAGTAGCATCAACTGCAGCAATTCTGGCGGGTTCTCTTTCCAAAAGCTCAAGACAAACGTATCAGCTTGACATAAAGACAGGAGACATAAAAGCCTGGGATGTAGCAAGCCATCAAGCCAAGACAAGTACCCAATCTTCTGCAAATACTGTTACCAAACTGCTCCTTTATTACAAGAAAGGAAAAGGGAGTACAACATCTGTAACCATTCAGTTGAATAGTGCCACAGATACTGTTTCGGTGAAACTGTCTGCTGATCAGTATCAGGAAGTCATCTGGGGAGATCTGTCCTCTGAAGTGACTGTGTGTGTAAATGGACGGGCTAATCCTTGTTATACATTTTCTCCCGATGCAACAAAGACAAATTATCTGGAATACCTGCCTTCTGCAACTCAGGATGATGATATCATTATCCGGCCTGTGAAAGAATCAGAAGCAGAATTTTCTCTGAAAAAGATAAAAGTGACTCAAGAACGTAATCAGAAATAAAACTATCTGTCAGTCAAAAAGCTATGGCTGGTGACCTGGGTAAATAATAGTGTATAAAGTACTAACTAACTTCCGTCGATTAACAAAATGTTTAGAATACGAATTTTACCAATCGTTTTTTTTCTGTTTACAACTATGCCTTTGTGGGCACAGGATGTAGTTAAGGTTGATTTAAGAAGAGAAAAACTGGAGATGGGCGATGACCCATTCCTGGAAACACCTTTTTACATTGTGCGTGTAGTAGATACCCGTTCTGACAAAACAAATATAGGTATTGTACAGCGTGGTGTTACAAAGACTAAAATACCAGTAGTGTTACAGAACGGAGCGGCAGAGCAGGTGCAAGAATTTTTTAATAGTAATTTACCCGCTAAACAGGGATATTTACCTGTAATAATCAGATTAAATCAGTTATCTGTTACAGAAAAAGACGGAGTTGATTTGCAGAAGGCTACTGCCGCTGTCGTAATTGATTTTGTAGTCAAACAGAAAGATTCATTGTATTTGGTTCTGCAAACATCGGCACTGATCAGAAAAAGTGGAGCAAATGTGAGTACAGTTCATGCCACAACCCTTGCTGCTGCATTGAGTGAGTGTATAATAAAGTTTGCCAAAAGCTCCTGGAAAGAAATGCTTCCCCTGGCACAATCTATTACAGAAGAACAGTTGGTTGCACCTGTTGTATTTGAGAAGAGTCTGCTGGATCTGCCTATATTGCAGGTGACTGCTCCTGAGCAAGGACTTTATTATTCTTTTGAAGACTTTTGTAACAATAAACCCGATAATACACAACCCATAGGAATGGAGCGTGAACCCAGAAGAGGGGTGGATTGGGAAGGAGCAGACAAAGTAACTCCTTATCTTATAAAAGAAAATGGCAAACATAAGATTCTGAGGCGAATATGGGGATTTTCAGATGGAAATCAGATCTATATTTACTATGATAAAGATTATTTTCCTCTCCGGCAGCAGGGAAGCGCATTTTTCTTTGATGGATATGAACCAGAACGACCTGTTTATGTACCTACAGGAGGTGGTATATCAGGTGTTCTCGTAGGAACTGGAACCAGTATACTAATACAAGCTTCTGTACCACGTAAAAAAGAAACCTATCAACTTGATATCATGACTGGAAAGGTTGGCTACTGGAAAGCTAATAAATATCAGTCACGAACGGTTTCACATGCCACCTCTGGTGCTGTTGCCAAAGTATTGATTTACTACAAAAAAGGAAAGGACTCTGATGAGAAACCTGTTACTATTCAGTTACGCAACGCTTCAGATGTAGTTCCTTTAACCTTATCTGTTGATTCATATGAAGAAATCAACTGGGAGGACTTATTGTCGGAGCTAAATGTATGTGTAGAGGGACAACAGAATCCATGTTATTCTTTTCTTCCTGATGTAACCAAAATCAATTACCTGGAGTATGTTCCTTCTGCTATAGATACTTCAGAGAGTTTAATCCGGCCTGTAAAGGAACAGGAAGCAGTATTTTATCTGAAGAAGATCAAAACGGCTCAGGAAAAAGCTCAAAAGCGTCAAACTGCGGATAAATAGTAAAATCAGGTTGTACTGGTAGTGAAGGTTTATAGTAAAATGTACAAGTTTTAGTCGAAAAAATACCATGTTGTAGGTTTTTTGCATCAAGATCCTTATCATTGTGTTAGATAGACGCATTCGAGGATTTGTCTTCTTGTACACGTCTACGTTCACCCTTTTCCACCACCTTTGTTTTGTTTATATGTCACACCGCAGAGATTTCCTGAAGCAGTCAGCCTCATTGGTTATGGGAGGCCTGGCCTTTTCCTATTCTGATCAACTTTTTGCTAAGCCAATGCATTCTGTTGGCATTCAGCTATATACTCTGATGTCTGTAATTGACAAAGATGTAGAAGGTACATTAAAACAGGTAGTTGCTTTGGGATATAAAGACCTCGAATCTGCTTTTAGTATGAAAGGTGGATTTTATGGGATGAGTGCCAAAGAGTTTGCGGCTCTTGCCAAGAAGCTGGGATTGTTTTGGCGATCACACCATGTAATGGGAGCACCTCTAAAGCCTAATCCTAATTTTGATGTTACCAAACTTCCCAAGTTCGATACCTTAAAAAATGACACACAAAAAATAGTAGATTCAGTAGCAGAAGGAGGAATTTCCTATCTGGTATGTGCAAATATTCCAATTGATACAGGGGATGAGGTAAAAGAAGCGGTAGATATTTTGAGTAAAGCAGGGGAGGCTGCCAAAAAAGCAGGGTTGACGTTTGTCTATCACAATCACGATAAAGAATTTGCACAGGTAGATGGCAAGCGCCCCTATGATGTTTTCCTCTCACAGATAAGCCCTGACCTGATGAAAATGGAACTGGATCTGGCCTGGGTGACCAAAGCAGGAGTAGATCCGGTTGAATTGTTTAAAAAATATCCGGGCCGTTTCCCATTATGGCATGTTAAGGATTTTGATAAAGAATTTAAAACTTTACTTCCTGTAGGACAAGGTGTAGTAGATTTTAAGAAGATATTTGCCGCTGCACAGACTGCTGGTATGAAATATTTCTTCGTGGAGCATGATATGGCACCTCAGCCCTTTGAAAGCATCAAAGCCAGTATGGATAATCTGAAAAAGGTGCTGGCATGAAAGCAGTAGGTAGATAAAATACTATTGCTACCAGACTACTAATACATGAGTAAATAATAAATTGTCGGAATCAACTAAAAACCTACATTTCATAGAAGTGTAGGTTTTTTATTTTGGTTACAGATTTATAATACGTTTCTTGGTATAAAAAAAGTATGATAGCAATTCTTGACAATAGTGAACGGGCAAAACGTGTAGTTATTTTCTTCTGGATCTATCTGGGAGCAAAAATACTTAGGATTGTCTCTAACCTGATACAGTATTGGACGTTAGACCTTATTCAAACAGGAGAATATACCGAGAACTTCTGGGTTGAATGGAATGACTTGCAATATGGGTTGATTGTGATCCTGGCTGGTGGAATTAATGTAGGAGTAATTATTACTTTTATTCAATGGTTTAGACGAGCATATAATAATCTTCAACGAGCTGGATATCGTATTAATTATTCAGAAGGATGGGCTGCAGGAGCTTGGTTTATTCCTTTTTTGAACATTGTAAGGCCATATAAGATTATGAAAGAGGTCTGGATTAAGACACAGATGACATATGCATCCAGAATAGAATCACATGGTATCTTACGTGGTTGGTGGATTTTGTTCTTACTGAGAGGCTGGTATGATAATGCTACTACTCGTTTGAGTATGAAAAGTGAGACTACTGCAGATTTTATACGTGATACACAATTAGATCTATTTGGAAGTATTTTTGCTATTCCTGCTATTATAGTAACTGTAATGGTAATCAAACAGGTTTCAGCATTTGAAGAGCAGTTTAAGCAGCAATTAAAAATAGAGACAGTAGGAAAAGAGCAACCCGTGTTGGAAGATAATCAGGAAGAAGAGTTTTATTAATTGAGTTGCTACCTTATAGCTCATAGTCTATTACTTACAAAAAAGTATGATACCAATTCTTGATAATAGTGATAGAGCACGCCATGCGGTTCTTTTCTTTTGGGTGTATTCAGTAGTAATACTAGCTTTTATAGGTACGAAGTGTGTACTGCTATGGGAGGTAAATGAATTGCAAACTAGAGGTAATGTAAGCGATACTTTAACCAATGTATATAATTGGATATCTCCTCTGGTTAGCCTAAGCACGTTTGCCATCTTTATTGCTGTTATTATTGTTTTTATTCAGTGGTTTAGAAGAGCTTACCATAACCTCCAAAGAGGAGGTAATTATATTGAGAACTCTGAAGGTGCTGCGGCCTGGTATTGGTTTATTCCCATTCTTAACTTTTCTAGACCTTACAAGATTATGAAAGAGATTTGGTATGAGACACAAGGAACCTATACCTCTGATTTGAAAAGTCATGGCATATTGCGTGTCTGGTGGATTCTATTCTTACTAAGTAACTTCCGGTTTGAAATTAATGTAAGTGGTAAATCGGAAAGTCTGATGCGTAATACTATAATAGATATTAGCAGAGGTATTATTACCATCCCGGCAATTCTAATAGCTATCTATGTGGTGAAACAGGTTGCTTCGTTTGAGGAACAGTATATGCAGCAGCAAAAGATTGAATCATTAGGCACAATTGTTCCTGTAACAGAAGATAATCAGGAAGAAGAATTCTATTGATAGTTACAGACTTTTCTTCATCAGTAAGTCTGTTTGAGGATCGTCACCTAACAGAAAAACATGTGAGCCAAATACTTCAAAGCCCCATTTCTGATAAAAGGAAATAGCTTTAGTATTATGCTCCCATACACCTAACCAGATTGTTTGGAATCCCTGTTGACGGGATACTTGAAGACAATGTTCCATCAGATGTTTGCCAACTCCTGTACCTATCTGATTGTAGTCTACATAGATGCGTTGTAGTTCTATAGGCAGAGGGTCTGTTAATTCTTCCGGATTGTTGTTTTGACGGAGTTTTGCATACCCTACTGGTGAATCATTGAGATAGGCTACATAATACAACGAGTTCACATCTTGAATATCTTCTGTGAATGCTTCTGTGGTAAAGGCTTCAGAAACATAAGCTTCCATGTTCTCAGGAGTATTTTGTGAAGCAAAGGCGCTTTCAAAAGTTTGTTTTCCCAGAGTTGCAAGCATAGCTGAATCTGCTGGAGTTGCCTGACGAATAGTAACGGACATATGAGGGTTTGGTTTGATATCAGACAATATACTGATTTTTATATCATCTGTAAAGTAGACGTGCTACTCTCTCTACTGATTTGAAAAGAAAAAGCTACCCCAGTTTGTATCGAATAATACTAACCAGAGTAGCTTTCTATATTTTTAGAAGAGATAGTCTACACTATTTGAAGTTCGTTCAGTGCTAACCATGTCATTAATCCGGCTCCAAGCGGAAGAGCTGCTTCATCAACATCAAAGGTAGGAGTATGTACAGATGAGATAATACCACGAGCCTCATTGCGTGTTCCCAGGCGATAGAAACAAGCATCTGTGTGTTGAGTATAGAAAGCAAAGTCTTCTCCTGCCATCCAGATATCAAGATCCAGTACATTTTCAGCACCCAGATAATCGATTGCATAGTTTTTGGCGCGGCGAGTCAGTTCCGGATGGTTTTTCAGAAACGGATAGCCTTTCCGGATTTCAAACTCACAACTTCCGCCCATCGCTTCTGCAATCCCTTCTGCCATTTTCACCATAGTCTTATGAGCTTTCTCTCTCCATACTTCATCCATAGTTCGGAAAGTACCTTCTATATACACTTCATTGGGAATAACATTGGTTGCACCATTGGCAATCACTTTTCCAAAGGAAAGCACACATGGGATTTTCGGTGGTGCATTGCGACTTACAATCTGTTGCAGAGATACAATAAGGTGTGCAGCTATCAGAACAGGGTCAATGTTATACTCAGGCATAGCTCCATGACCACCCTTGCCTTTTACCTTTATATAAATCTCGTCGGTACTGGCCATATACAAACCTTCCCGAAATCCAACCTTGCCAACAGGAATATTAGGGGCTACATGCTGTCCAAACATACCATTGGGAGCCGGATTTTGCAAAACGCCATCCCGTATCATCAAAGAAGCTCCGCCTGGAATTTTTTCTTCACCTGGTTGAAAAACCAGTTTCACAGAACCTTCAAACTGATCTCGTAAGGCATGCAGTATTTTGGCTGTACCCAATAGGGAAGATGTATGTACATCATGTCCGCAGGCATGCATAACACCCTCATTCAACGATTTATAGGGAACATCATTGGCTTCTGTAATTGGCAGAGCATCCATGTCTGCCCGTAGAGCTACGGTTTTGGATTCCGGATTCTTTCCTTCTATTAAAACAACCACCCCTGTATCGGCTATGCCTTCCTGTGGAGTCAATCCTATCTGACGAATATAGTCGGCAACAAAGCGGGCGGTTTTCTTTTCGTGAAAAGATAATTCCGGGTGCATATGCAGATGTCTCCGGTTGGAGATAATTTCTTCTGAATATTGATTGGCTAGAGATTTGATCTGGTCAAGCATTGTGTATGTTAGGAGTATTTGAGTACTACGATTTGTTTGTGTTGATTAGTGTATAGTTATTTATCTTGTTTTTGAGGAGGGTTTTCCATACCTGACAGTTTCCAGGTCTCCTCATAAACAGATGCATACGTTATTTCGAGTTTTGCGGTTTGATTACCGAAAAGATTTCTCATCTTTTCTGCATCCTTTTGAGAGCCTTCGATACTGATAAGCTCTATAGTCTGGCCAGCGGGTATCACTCTTCCGGACCGCACGTTAGATGTCAGAGAGTAAATGGTGTCTTTAGGAAAAATGGCAGTTTGGTAAAAATCGGTATGATCTCCTATATAGGCTTTGCCTTTGTAGTGAACACGAATATCTTTGATAAAGGCGGGTCCTACACCATTATTAACCAGAATTAGTTTGTAGGTGCTCTCTCTGGGACTAGAGTTCCACATCTCCAGATAGGGTAATACAGAGGCATATTGCTGTTTCTGAATCAGTCGGGCTTCATAAATATAGATAACGAAAGTGCCTACGCTGATAAGGAAGGCGGTAATTCCAAAGATCCGGTCACTATTGAATGACTTTGCTATTCCCATGAGATTGAATGTTGGTGCAAATTTCTATATTTCCGCAATATTAACAAGCAATAAAGTGAACGTAAAATAGTACCTTGCTCTGAATTATCGGAAAATTATATCCTCATATCATAAAGCAAGGATTCATACATTTCTCTATATTCTAATGGACACGTTGCATTTGTCTGCCATTTATATCTATCCTATCAAGTCATTGGGTGGTTTTTCTGTTACCGAATCCTCTGTTGAGGAGCGAGGACTGAAATATGATCGTCGCTGGATGCTTGTCGATGAAAACAACAAGTTTCTGACACAGCGAAGTAATGCCAGACTTGCTTTGTTGCAGGTGTCTATGTCTAATGACAGCTTACTGGTGACACATAAGCAAACCAATGAACAAATTGCTATCCCTTTACAACCTCATACTTCCGAACATCTTCAGGTACAGGTATGGGATGACACCTGTGAGGCTGTAGTAGTTGATTCGGTTGTAGACACATTTTTTAGTGACTATATGGGTAGCCGTTGTCGGTTGGTCTATATGCCCGATTCTTCCATTCGTCCTGTAGATCCGCGTTATGCTGTTACAGATAACTATACCAGCTTTTCAGATGCATATCCGTTTCTGATGATTGGACAATCGTCACTGGATGATCTGAATGACAAACTGGAAGAGAAACTACCCATGAATCGGTTCCGACCTAACCTGGTAGTTAGTGGAGCGACTCCCTATGCGGAAGAAAGCTGGCGGGAGATACAGGTAGGAGATGCTCATTTTTATGGAGTAAAGCCCTGTGCCCGTTGTGTTGTGACCACTACCGATCAGGAAACTGCCAGAATTGGCAAAGAACCGTTACGCACTTTAGCGACATACCGGAAAGTAGGAAATAAGATTTTATTTGGGCAGAACCTGATTTTTGGACGCAAGGGATCTGACATACGTGTTGGTGATTTGGTGTCTGTCTCTTCTGTTAATGGCTGATATTCTGATGATAAGGCTCAGGGAAATAGGTGTGTATCCTATTCGCAGATCGCAGAGCTATCCTTATACAATGAAATTTTAACACGGTTTTAAAAAGCAGGTGTTTCTGATTTTTGTAGATTGGGCTCCTGTTTCATTTCTTTTCTGTCTTTCACTTTTAACCTTTTATTGAATCAATGAATGCTAAAGTGCGCATACAACTCTCGGTAATGATGTTTCTCCAGTTCTTTGTCTGGGGTTCCTGGTATGGACAAATGAGCAAATATTTATTTACACAACTCAATGCAACTGGCGATCAGGTAGGGAGTGCATATGCTGCATTTTCTGTAGCAATGATTTTTGCACCGTTTTTTGTAGGTATGATTGCTGACCGTTATTTCGCAGCTCAAAAAGTTTTAGGAACCTTAAATTTACTAGGCGCCGGCCTTCTGTTTTATCTTACTCAGATTACAAATGCAGATTTGTTTTTCTGGGTTATGTTAGCTTATTGTTTATCTTTTGCTCCGACAATTGCTTTGACAACATCCATTTCAATGCGTCAGATGGCAAATCCGGAAAAAGATTTTCCATCCATTCGTGTACTTGGAACTCTGGCCTGGATAATTGTAACCAATATAATTGGCTTTATGGGGGTTGGAGATAAAGTTACCATATTTCAGATCTCCATGATTTCATCACTTGTTTTAGGGTTGTTTTCATTTGCTCTGCCAAATACTCCTCCTACATCTACGGGACCAACTAGCTTTACACAGATTATAGGTGCAGATGCTTTCGTTCTCTTCCGGAATCGTTCATTTGTCATTTTCTTCATTGCTTCTATTCTTATTTGTATTCCATTATCATTCTATTATGCAATGGCTAATCCTGCTTTAACAGATGCCGGAATGTCCAATGTGGAAAATAAAATGTCTCTTGGACAGGCTTCTGAAGTTATTTTTATGTTACTACTTCCACTTGCATTTAGTCGTTTAGGAGTAAAATGGATATTAGTAACCGGATTGTTGGCATGGATTGCCCGATTTGTATTCTTCGCTTATGGTGATGCAGGTTCTGGAGAATGGATGTTTTATCTGGCAATTGTTTTACATGGTGTTTGTTATGACTTCTTCTTTGTGACTGGGCAGATTTATACAGAAACAAAAGCGGGTGAAAAGATAAAGTCTCAAGCACAAGGGTTGATTTCTCTGGCTACTTATGGTGTGGGTATGTTTATCGGGTCTAAACTGGCTGGTAAGGTTACAGATATGTATACAGTGAATAATGTGAAAGACTGGACGCATATTTGGTTAATTCCTGCCGGTATTGCTGTTGTTGTATTAATCATGTTCCTGGTTGCCTTCCGTGAAGATAAGCCCTCAACAAAAGAAAAAGCAACGGTCTTATCGTAATAAAGAGAAGTAAGATTTGTTATAACTTATTGAATTTCATATGTTATCTGCCAGATCGGATTGTCGGTCTGGCAGATTTTTTTATCTGTTATACCCTCATTTTTTAATAGAAAATTAATTTCAAAAATATTTGTATATACATTAAATGTTTATACATTTGTGTCATCAAGTAGTTATCACTTATTCATTTTATAAACTTTATAATACTTAAAACTATGGCAACATGGGCAATTGATCCACTGCATTCAGAAATTCAGTTTCGGGTTAAACACTTAGTAATTTCAAACGTAACAGGAAGCTTTCAGAAATTTGAAGGTAAGGTGGAAGCTGACAAAGAAGATTTCTCAGATGCTTCTATAGCATTTTCAGCTGATATCGACAGCATCTTTACAGGTAATGAGCAACGTGACGGACACTTAAAGTCTGGCGATTTCTTTGATGCTGCTCAACATCCGAAATTATCGTTCCAATCTACTTCCTTTAAAAAAGTGAGTGGAGATGAGTTTACATTGGAAGGTGATCTTTCTATAAAAGGAGTTACCAAGCCTGTAAAACTGGAAGTAGAATTTGGTGGAACAACAAAAGACCTGTATGGCAACACTAAAGCTGGCTTCGAAATAAAAGGTAAAATCAGCCGTAAAGCGTTTGGTTTAACATGGGATGCTGTAACTGAAGCTGGAGGAGCTGTAGTATCTGATGAAATTCGTTTGATACTGAACGTGCAGGTTGCAAAACAAGCTTAATCGACCTTTTAGCAATCAATTCATACAAATAGAAACCTCATTCGACGAGAGCTATTCTCTTGTTGAATGAGGTTTTGTTTTATAAGGCTGTTTTGACCGTTATTCGTCGGTTTTATCAGTAGTAAGTTGTTTGAATCGGAAAATAGGATGGAGGCTCTCCTGATCATTTACCTTAACATTCAAATCTTTAATCTTTCCGGTACGCATGTCAAATACCCAGCCATGGATATTAAGTTCTCTGCGTTCCCATGCTTTTTGTACAATAGATGTCTCTGCCAGATTATAAACCTGGGTAATTACGTTCAGTTCTACCAAACGATCGGCACGTTCCTGATCATCGTTCAGGCTATCAAGTAAAACTGCATGTTTGAAGTAAACTTCTTTAATATTCTGTAGCCATTTATTTACCAAACCATAGTTTTCCTGTTTCATGGCTGCCAGTACACCTCCACAACCATAGTGTCCGCAAACAATGATATGTTGTACATGAAGTACTTCTACTGCATACTGCACAACACTCATGGCATTTAAATCTGTATGTACAATTACATTGGCAATATTTCGGTGAACAAAAATTTCGCCTGGCTCAGATTGGGTAATTACTTCTGCTCCTACACGACTATCTGCACAACCAATCCAAAGTACATGAGGACTCTGACCACTGGATAGTTTATCAAAATAGTCTGGGTCCTGAGAAAGTCTTGATTCTACCCAAGACTCGTTGTTTTGCAACATTCTCTCATAAAGTTCATTCGATACAGGCATCCTAATTAGTTTAGTTAAAAATAAAAGAAGTACGAAAAACAGGTTATAACAACAGTAGGTTTGAGAACAAAGAAACTAAAATTTTTGTGTGTACCCAACTTCATTTTTATAGGCATACTTTTTTAACCCGTAGAGTAACTTACATACCTGTGAATTACACAGGAAAATAAATAAAGTGATCATTTTGTGTATTTAATCTTATGGAGGCTATCGATAAACAAACTATTCTGAAGTTAGCGAATCAGAATGCCAAACCTTGCATTTCTGTTTATATTCCTACTCACCGTAAGGGTGATGAGGTAAATGAAGGGTATGATCGGATTCTGTTCAAAAATCAAGTCCAGAAAGTAAGAACTCAGTTACAAAGTTCGAATATGCGCAGTAATGAGGTAGATGAGTTGTTAAACCCTTTGGAAGGATTATTAAATGATAAAGAATTCTGGAAGAATCAAACAGAGGGATTGGCTGTATTTCGGAGCCCTGAGTTGTTTGAATACTTTCAAAGTCCGATTCCATTTAATGAGTTGTGCGAGATAAATAGTCAGTTCAGATTACGTCCTTTGTTTTCGTTTACCCAATCGTCATCGGAATATTATATTCTTAATATTACCCAAAAAGGAGCTTCGCTTTTTCAGGCAGATCAGTATTTCATTCATCCTGTTGATACACAGGATTTGTTTCCTGCCAGTATGGACGAAATACTGGAGCCTTATGAGCTGGAATCTGAAGGTCAAGGACAGCCACAAAGCAAGTCTGGCCGAATGCAAGGAGAAGCAAGTGTACATCGGGGAGCAAAAGAAGAAAACAAATACAAAGATCATTTACTTGCCGATTACTTCCGGGAAATTGATAAAGGTGTGAAACAATTGCTGGCCCAATCGAAAAAACCTTTGGTGCTGGCATGTGTGGAATACTACCATCCTATCTATCATGAAGTAAATACCTATCCGTTTCTTAAGGATAAGGGCATTACAGGAAGTATGGGTACTATAAATCAGAATGAAATACATCAGAAGGCAAACGAACTGCTCGGAGACTATTTTACTGAACGTCAGGATAAACGTATTACTCAATACCAGAATAGTAGCGGGAGCGGATTAATTTCACACGATTTGCGCCAGATTCTGGAATCTGCTGTGACTGGTCGGGTTGATACTTTGTTTGTAAAGAATGATGCCGAGGTCTGGGGATTGTTTGATGAAAACAATCTGACTGCTACTATTCATGATGAACGTAAAGACAATGATGAATCTTTAATCGATAAGGCGATCATGCTAACATTGCGTAATGGAGGCGAGATCTATATCATGAATGATGTAAATGTGCTTCCACATACATCAGAAAGTAATATTGGCATTGCTGCCCTACATCGGTTTTAGTACATCTGATTTTCCGTATTCAGGTAACAAGTAATACAAATAACCTGAATACGGATTGTTACCTATTTTTCATTTTAACTATGTACGATTATGAGTCAGAATCGAGTAAAAGGGCCCAACAGGAATGATTCTCCACTTAAAAAAGGTTCACCATCTGGAGAGGGTAGAAGTAAAGCAGGAAGCAAACCGGTATTAGATCTGGACAATCCGGAACAACATGAGGAGATGCGGGAAAAGTATACCGATGGCCCGGATGAACCAGGTGCAAACGTACGGGTGCTGCATCCCAACCGAAATACAGATAAGCCATCTATAGACGATAATACATACTAATAGATATATCGTTTTTATAATAGTATTTTGCTTATAGAGAACCAAAGTAATAGCAACCTGGGTTTTGGTTGTACATTGGAAATATCAAAATTCTGGTAATAGCTGATTATTATCAGAATTTTGATAAGCCAGAGGGTTAATCAGAATGCTGATATTTCCTGAAATTGATTGAAATACAGTTGATTTTTTATTTTTGGAGAGCATTCTGCTCTGTCAGAATTAACCAAAACTTTTATTGGAATTCTGATTAGATAGCTTAACCATAAACCCAATGCTGATTTCACTATCTTAGTGAAATCAGCATTGGGTTTATATTTACTACTTCGCTCTGATATAACCGCAAGCTGCCTTTACCCACGATACACTCTACTAAAGAGAACTCTTTACAAATAATAGCGCTTTTCTAATATTATTTAGGAATATACTATAAAATGTATAGTATATCGAACATTTTCGATATGATCCGAGTTGTATGGTCAGAAACTATCTCTTCCATACGAATTATGAGTCTGATTGACGCACTAAACTGGCGCTATGCCACTAAACAAATGACTGGGGAAATCGTACCTCAGGAAAAAGTAGACATTATTCTGGAGGCTGCCCGTCTAGCTCCTACCTCTTCTGGTTTACAACCTTTCGAAATACTGGTTATCACGAATCCAGAATTGAAAAAACAGATACAACCTATTGCCAATGGTCAGCCACAAATCGTAAGTGGTTCTCATCTATTGGTATTTGCTGCATGGGACAATTATACCGAAGATCGTATCAACGAATTTTTTGATCGTACCAATGCTGAGCGTGGAACTGTAAATGAGAGATTTGAGGCGTATCGTAATATGTTGTTACGTATATATCCTGCTCGTCCGGCTGAAGAGAATTTTCAGCATGCTGCTAGACAAGCATATATTGGATTAGGTCTTGCTATAGCGGCCGCGGCATTAGAAAAAGTAGATGCCACTCCTATGGAAGGATTTGATGCCAAAGCTCTGGATGAATTTTTGAAGCTAAAGGAAAAAGGATTACGCAGTGTAGCTCTTCTTCCACTGGGATATCGGGATGCAGAAAAAGATTTTCTGGTGAGTCAGAAAAAAATCAGAAAGAGCAAAGAGAACTTTATTACAGAACTGAAGTAATAATTTTCTTTGAAGAAAAAAGAGGCGTCTAAAAGTTTTGTGAAGCACTGCTTTTAGACGCTTTTTATTTTAAGTCTGTTTTAAGCTAATTTTATAGGATAGAGACAGATATGAGCTGCTTTACCATACTAGCTTATACACAACTCCATCCATCTCTTCAATTTCTTTTATTAACTCATTGCTTGGATTGATGCGATATAGTCGGGATTTTCCTTCTACCTGCATCTTCTCACGGGAGTCAGAAAGAGAAATACGCAGTTCACAGTCGCCCGGATAGTTTTTGGCCAGATCTGCCAGTTTGTTAATTACAGTTGTATTGATGGTAGTCAGATCCAAACTAAGTTGAACGCCCTTACATAACTTTTGGCGCATTTCACTTAACAATTGCATTTGTTGTGGCTTAAACTCAAATTGATCTGTTGAGTTAAAGAAACGAGGCTCATATTTACCCTTAATAAATATGAAGCCACCTTCCTGCAGGTAGTTCGCAAATTTTACGTGATTCTCGCCAAATAGTGCAATTTCCAATGAAGCGTTATAGTCTTCCAGCGTGAATATTGTGAAAGGATTACCACTTTTGGAAATACGGGTTCCGGTTTTGGTGATGATACCGGCAATGTTGATTTCCCGGTTTTTAAAGTTCTCAACCTGATCAATAGGAGTGATGGCAAACTGTGACATCTCAATCCGGTACTGATCCAGCGGGTGTCCTGAGATATAGAAGCCTACTACCTCTTTTTCGTGTTTTAACCGCTCAATTTCAGTCCACTGCTCACAAGGCATTACACGGGGAGGGGGTAATTCTCCGCCGCCATTTGCTCCCCCAAACAAGCTTTGCTGAATTTTTCCTTTTTCAGACTGTGCCTGGTTACCGTATTTGATTGCTTTTTCAATCAGTGTACCTCCATTATCAGCAAAGTACTGTGCTCTGTGTAGGCCAAAACTGTCAAATGCGCCACCATAGGCAAGACTTTCAAATGTTTTTTTATTGACTGTTCGTAAGTTTACCCGTTTGGTCAGATCAAAGATGTCTTTGTAGGGGCCATTGGTTTCCCGTTCATTTATCAGATCACCTACAGCCGCTTCTCCGGCCCCTTTGATAGCGCCCAATCCGAAACGTATCTGGCCTGCTTTATTTACGTCAAATACAATACTACTTTCATTTACATCTGGTCCAAGTACGGGAATTCCCGCCCGTTTACATTCTTCCATGAAGAACGTTATCTTTTCAATATTACCTAGACAGGAAGTCATTACAGCCGCCATATATTCTGCTGCATAGTGAGTTTTCAGATAGGCGGTTTGATAAGCAACAAATGCATAACAGGTAGAGTGGGACTTATTAAAAGCATAGGATGCAAAGGCTTCCCAGTCAGTCCATATCTTTTCCAGCTTTTTCTCTGAAAGTCCTTTTGCTTTGGCATTGTTAATAAACTGAGGTTTCAGTTTGTCCAGCGTTTTCCTGTCTTTCTTACCCATTGCTTTCCGAAGAACGTCGGCATCTCCTTTGGTAAAGCCAGCCAGTTTCTGGGAAAGCAACATTACCTGTTCCTGATATACTGTAATTCCATAGGTATCTTTCAGAAACTCCTCCATTTCAGGCAAGTCATAAGTCACCTCTTCACGACCATGCTTCCTGTTTACATAGTTTGGAATATAGGCAATCGGACCCGGACGATACAAGGCGTTCATTGCAATCAGATCATCAAACCGGTCAGGTTTCAGATCTTTCATGTATTTTTTCATACCATCCGATTCGAACTGGAATACAGCGTTGGTTTCACCTCGCTGGAACAGTTCATAGGTAGGTGCATCATCCAATGGGATATTATCTATCTCAATCTCCACTCCGTGATTCCGTTTGATCAGATTCAGGCAATCACGAATAATTGTCAGGTTTCGCAATCCCAGAAAATCCATTTTGATTACACCTGCATCTTCAATTACTTTTCCATCAAACTGAGTGACCAACAGATCTGAATCTTTTGCTGTTGATACTGGTAAAATGTTTGTTAAATCGTCTGGCGCGATAATAATACCTGCTGCATGTATACCTGTATTTCGTACCGTTCCTTCTAGTTTCTCAGCTTCTCTCAGTACTGTTGCCGCCAGATCTTTTCCATTATATAGCTGCCTCACCTTTTTTACATTTTCCAGTTCATCCGGAGTGACAATATCCGCCAGATCTTCCAACGGCATATGTATAAGCTTTTGAAAATTAATTCCGTAGGTTGGTTTATCTGGAATTAATTTGGTAAGAATATTGGTGTCCATTAATGGATACTCCATTACTCGGGCAACGTCTTTAATGGCTGATTTAGTTGCCATTGTACCATACGTAATAATCTGGGCTACCTGATTGCGTCCATATTTTTCAACTACATAATCAATAACTTTCTGCCTGCCTGCATCATCAAAGTCCGTATCAATATCAGGCATTGACTTTCTGTCAGGATTCAGAAACCGTTCAAACAGCAATTGATATTTCACGGGGTCCAGATTCGTAATCCCAATACAGTAGGCTACAGCTGAACCTGCGGCTGAACCCCGGCCAGGTCCAATCATTACACCTAGTTCCCTACCAGCCTTGATGAAATCGGATACAATCAGAAAGTATCCGGCAAACCCCATTGTTCTGATTGTATGTAGTTCAAAATCAAGTCGTTCTACTACTTCTTGTGGCAACGGAAGATTTTCGTCTGGTTTTACAACTGCATCCAATGGTAATCCATTGTAACGGCGTTTTGCCCCTTCATAGGTTAGATGGTGCAAATAATCATCCCCATCTGTAAACCCTGGAGGAATAGGGAAGTTAGGAAGAAGAATATCCTTCTTGAGTTTAAGTGTATCTACTTTGTCTACAATCTCATTTGTATTGTCAATTGCCTGTGGCAGATCTTTGAACAAATCGCTCATCTCTGCCGTATTTTTAAAGTAAAACTCATTGTTTGGAAAGCCAAACCGATAGTCTTTCCCTCCAAAACCATCTCCTTTCCAAACAGGTTTACTTTGTAATTCTCCTGTGTTTACACAAAGCAAAATGTCGTGTGCATTGGCATCATCCTGATTCACATAATGAGAGTCATTGGACGCAATTACTTTTACATTGTATTTCGCTGCAAAGCGAAGCAATACTGCATTTACCTTTTCCTGGTCATCTAGTTTATGGCGTTGCAGTTCTACATAATAATCTTCGCCAAACAAATCCAGCCACCATTTGAATTTTTGCTCTGCAATTTCTTCGCTTTGATGCAGAATAGCCTGTGGCACTTCTGCACCGATACAACAGGTAGTTGCAATTAATCCTGTATGGTATTTCAACAATATCTCTTTATCAATACGAGGCCATTTGCTATAAAGGCCCTCCATATAACCCAGTGAACATAACTTGGCAAGGTTCTTATAGCCTTCCTGGTTTTTAGCTAACAGCAATTGATGGTTCCGAACGTCTTTATCTTCTTTGGAGAATTCCTTTTTATGTCGGTTCTCGACCAGATAGAACTCGCATCCTACAATGGGCTTAATATCATTTTTTGAGGCTTCTGCTACAAACTTGAATGCCCCAAACATATTTCCATGATCTGTAAGCGCAACAGCGGGCATTCCATCTGCCTTAGCTTTTTTCATCAGTTTAGATATATCTGCTGCACCATCAAGCAGCGAAAACTGAGTATGGCAATGTAAGTGACTGAATATAGGCATAGTAATTTAAAGACAAATAAAAATCCAGGCAATCGAACTATCCGATACAACGGAAAGATACTCAAAAATAGTATCTTTTTTCTTAACAAAACATCTTGATTATGAAGTTGCATTTTCGTATAATTGAGTAGTTAAATTATATTTAATGTTGGTTAAGTGATATAAAAGGAGGTGGGATCATGAGTAGCGATTACAATATTCAGATAGGGGCCGTTGGAGGCTTTTTTAGAACTCTATGGGCTATCATTTGCCGCAGAAAGGTATCGATGCCTTTTGTAAGGCGTGCACTTTCGTCGCGGGGGTATGCTATTCGGGAACCTTATGTTTTGTATAAAGATTGTCGCGTAGCTAAAATCCAGGTAGATAAGAAGGAGAGAATCTGGTTGTTTACACATTCCAGACACAAGCCCTATGTAAACCGCTATAGAGTATGGGATATGGTAGTAGTTCTTTACAGAGTTCGGCAAAGTTATCTGAACTTTTTATATGCTGCCAGCAGGCCTGGAGTCTCTATTCCGCGAATAGAAATTAATCTACAGACTAATCGCCAGAGAGGAACTGTTTCCGGAAGATAAAATCCTTTTACCAGAAAAGAGACCTTTAACTATTTAACTTCAGAGTGAAATAGTTATAAAAATAAAATTCCTCAAAATTGAGAATTTTGAGGAAAAAATATATTTAATAAACACTAGATATGGTATATATTTCTGAATATACTACTTTATGTTTAAAGAGTAGATTCATTAACGCCATTTACCATCTCAATACGTTCAAGTTCTAATTCATAGTCGGCTTGTAGGCGAACCCATTCTTTAGCCCGATAACCGAACTCTTTCTCAAGAAGCAGGGCTATTTTGGGTGTAATACGGCGTTTGCCATTTAAAATGTCTCCAAATTGAGAGTTGGAAACATGGATTTTTTCTGCTACAAACTTTGCTTTGATGTTAGCAGATTGTAATTGCTTTTTCAGCAAGATACCTGGATGCATTGGGTGTTCTTTTTCCATGATTGCTTTAGAGTAGAGTAAAGAGTGTTCAAGACGCGAATATTATCACAATATTGTGAAAAAAGCAATAAATTAAAACGTAAATCGTATTAAAATTTAATTAGAATTGAAACCAAATTTACGGAAAAATGTTTGGCAATAAATATACTAAATATTATAATAGTCAATGTATATACAGAAAGGATTATTTTTAATCTGCTTCTTATTGGTTAGTGTTTGAGAATGAGCAGATTACCAGATAGCCTTCTATAAAAACAAAATGCAAATCATTACGATATAAATTAAATTTTGTTACCTGCTTTTTCTTTTTCCTTTGATGGACTCATCTGGCGTGTGATTCCAGATCTTCATAAGCCTTATTTGATACTAGAAATACGTCATTCCTCTCACAAAGTTGTATTTGCTACTGTAGATATCCACGAGAAATCACTTATATGGGCTAATTGGTCCCCTTCTGAACGTTGGTGGAGTAGTGGTGTTGCTGCTGACAGGGGCATATTATTTCTGCAAATTTTTCCGGATGGTCAGAATCCGGATCCACGCGGTATCGTTGCCCTGAATATAGAAACGCAGCAAATCTGCTGGGAGCAAACAGGGTTGCAATTTATGCAATTAGCTTTGGACGGTTCTGTATTAGCCCGTAGAATAAAAGAGGTATTACCTGAGTATTTTACATTGGATGCCTTGTCTGGGGAAATCATCCGGCAATCTGATGAGCCACTTTTTACTGTATCTGTACCCGGATCTTCTGCTATCTTTCCAGTACATTATACATTGGAAGATGATTATTTTCAGATTATTGCAGAATTTTTATCCAAGACCCTTAAAATTTTACCAAAAAATGCATTGGAATATGCGGAAACCAAGCATAGTATAATTATTTCTTATTATATTTACGCCGAAGACCAGATCGAAAATTATCTGGTTGTTTTCGATATCCATTCCCGAGTGCCGCTCTTGCACGAAAAAATAGCAACCCAACGCACGGGTATCGGAAAAGGTACGTTTTTCATTTTTGAGCAGTTATTAATCTTTGTAAAAGAGCAAACCCTCCTTCTAGGCTATGAAATCTAAACACCTTTTTTTGTTTTCTACTTGTCTATTCGTAAATGTATCTGTTTTTGCGTCTGTTTCTATACCAAAGGATTCAGTTGGAGTAGAACGCAAAGGAAAAAGCACCTTGGTTTTACATAAGGTAGAGTCAGGTGAGACCCTTTTTTCATTGGCTCGCCGTTATCATTCTTCTGTTAACACTATTAAAAGTGAAAACCCCGGAATGAAAGATGCATTGAGGTCAGGAGAAATTATAAAAATACCTTATACAGGTTCTGTTGCAGTAAATACATCCACTACACCTGTTACAACCAGTGCTCTCAAAGACAATGATGTTATTATAAATGGTAAGAAACACACAGTAGCCAATGGCGAAGGATTATATAGTATTGCCCGCAAATATAAAGTGACAGTGGATAATCTTCGTAAGTGGAACCACTTATCCTCTGATGAATTGCACATTGGGCAGGAACTGGTTGTAGGGAATGGCGAAGCTTCTGAAAAAGCTGAGAAGGCAGCCATTATTGCTGCTTCTACCGAAGAGAAAGCTCCACTGCCTGCTGGTGGTAAGAAACATACAGTAGCCAATGGCGAAGGATTATATAGTATTGCCCGCAAATATAAAGTGACAGTGGATAATCTAAGAGATTGGAATGATTTGCGTTCAGATAATATTGATATAGGACAGGAGCTGGTTGTAAGTTTGCCTGAAAATGCACAGGCGGCTACTACTGTTGCTCATACAGAAACCAAACCACACGAGACTGTAAAAACAACCATTATAGAAAAAGTACCAGAGAAAAAAACGACGGCTCCTATAGTTTCCACAACAACTCCTGCACCTGTAACCAATACGGTTGCAGTCACTACACCTGTAAGTACCGAAAGTAAGCCTGTAACCATAGATCCAACAGCAACGGCTATGGCGACACCTGCTTCAACTGGAAAATCTGTGGATAGTATTGGAAACAAAGAAGAAGAAAAGGCAGCGGAAAAGGCAACTCCATTGGTGATTAATAACAGCGGATATGTAAAAACAGTTGAAACTGGTATGGCTGAGGCAATTACAGATGGTGCAAGCAGCGATTTGTTTCTTGCACTTCACAGAACTGCTCCGGTTGGCACAATTATGCAGGTACGAAACGAAATGAATGATCAGAGTGTTTTCGTAAAAGTAGTAGGTAAACTTCCTGATACTGGCGATAATGATAAGGTAATCGTAAAATTATCTAAGAAAGCCTATGAAAGATTAGCTGCTGTTGACAAGCGTTTTCGCGTACAGGTGTCTTATATGCCTCAATAATAAGTAACTAAAATGTAATTTGTTCAACGAGTTCGTAATAAACCTGATGCGAACTTGTTGAACAAACCTTTCCAGCTTCTCTATTTGCATATTGATCAGTGGATACGAAAATGTATGTTAGATCAGAAGTAATGGTTTCGGATAGTAAATAGTGAGTCACTCCTCTGGATCAATATGTCTTATTTTATGGAAGAACAGCAAAATCCCAACTCAACATGGCTAAAATATGCCTGGAACATATTGTTTGCCTTATTTTATCCCTTTCTGGTAACATTTTCTCTTATATTTACAGGAATTGTCTGGTTGTTTTCAGGCTTTTCCCGAGTCCTCTATAAAATACTAAATTCTTTTTCCAGCCAGGAAAGCGAGAAAATTTCTGAGTGAGTAAAATTACTCTTTTGCCAATTTTCTTTCATCTGGTAAAAATGGCACGATATTTACTTAATAAAAGGAAAGATACTAATTAATATTGTATCTGACACCTCGTATTAAAACTACACTCGTCCAAGTTTATGAAAAGAATTTTACTGATAATACTAATCCTCTCAGGGGCTTGTTCATCAGGAAAGAAAGCCTTGCAAAAGGGAAATTATGAAGAGGCTATTATGAAGGCTATCAATCGGTTACGAAGTAGTCCAAATAATAGCAAAGCCCGCGAAACCTTACGTGATGGATATCCTCTTACATTGGAGTATCATACTAACCGCATAAGCAATCTCCGAAACTCAAACGAAGCCTTTAAGTATGAAGGGATCATTGCTTCCTATCAAACATTGACTCAGTTAACGAATGAGATTCAGCGCTGCCCTGCCTGTCGTGAAGAAGTTCCTAATGCACGCACATATTTGAGTGAGATTAGTGAAGCCAAACAATTGGCTGCTACAGAGAGATACAATGCGGGTGTGGTTGCCTTTGATCGGGATAATACCCGGGAGAGTGCAAAAGAAGCTTACCTTCATTTTCTGAGAGCCTCAGAATTTGTGCCTAACTATAAAGATGTACAACAACGAATGCAGCAAGCCAAGTTTGAGGCTACTCTTAAAGTAGTTTTTGAACAGATCCCAGTTCATTCTCGTGCTTATAGCCTGAGTAATGAGTTTTTCCAGAATAAGATCAATCAATTTGTAGGGAGTGAAAAAATGAACGAGTTTGTTCGTTTCTATACACCAGGTGAAGCACAAAAAGTAGGTTTACGTGATCCTGATCATCTGGTACGTATGCAGTTTGATGATTTTGTGGTAGGACAGGTATACATGAAAGAGAGTACAGAAGAGATTTCACGGGATAGTGTGATTGTGGGACAGGTTAAAACGCCTGCGGGGAACAAAAATGTGTATGGTACGGTAAAAGCTAAATTTACATTGTTTCAGAAAACCATAAGTTCTCGTGGATTAATGGATCTACAGGTAATGGACCCTCACACCAAACGTGTATTGTTCCAGGAAAAGATGCCTGGTGAATTTATCTGGAAGTCTGAATGGGCTAGCTACAAAGGAGATGAACGTGCATTGACTGACAAGCAGGTAAAGCTATCACAGTTACGTGAAGCTCAACCTCCTGCTCCTCAGGATTTATTTATTGAATTCTGCAAGCCTATCTATACACAGGCAACAGGTACTCTACGTAAATATTATCAGAATTATTAACTACTCACAGTACAGAACTTGTATCTGTACTGTGATATTATAACTTACCATAGACTTTTATAACAGTTTCTTCTGGACGCGTGTCAATATGACAGGCGTTTTCTATTTTTTCTGCAAGCTCTTCTGGCTTTACCCATGCTGAGAAATCTGCATTGGGCATAGAAGCCCGGTTAGTTGGGGTATCTATGATACTGGGAACTACTACTGAAGTGACAATATTCTTCTCTTTACCTGCTACATTGAGGAGTTCTGCCAGTTTAAAAATCAACGATTTGGAAAGAGAATATCCTATCAGATCTGCACCTGCCTCAGATTCCAGCGCAGGACGTGCTCCAATCAGTACCATGCGTCCTCCATTGCCATGTGACTGCATACGTAAAAACAGAGGACGAGCTACATTATAGGTTGACTTAAAATTTAACTCAAACATTTGTTCTACTTCATGGTAACTGGTTCGGACCAGATTTCCCATCGAAAAACCACCTACAAGAAGTACCGCTGCCTGAAGTGAAGGGTATTGATCGTATGTTTGTTGAACTACTATGCGAGCAGCATCTTCATCAAAAAGATTTGCCTCCTTTACAGTTAGATTAGGATTTTCTGGAAAATGATGACGTGTCCGGGGCTCTACTACAGCGATCACCTGATAACCTTCTGTTAAAAACCTTTCAGTAACGGCACTACCCAGATTGCCTGCGGCACCAGTAATAAGAACTGCTTTATTCATGAGGATTGGTTAAGAGGATAAGATAGTTAAGTTGGCTAATGAACAAAAAAAATAAATTAAAATGTAAATTTGTATAAACAACCTTATTTTTTTGTGCTTAATTGGAATAGTAGATAGTTATTTTATGAGAAATCCTATTGAGGCAGAATTTGTTTTGATAAATAAGGTAATAGAAAACAATCTATCTATCTCTGATTGAAAAAAACGTGGTTTATTTATGGTTACCTTTCATAGAAAGTTGAATTAATATATAACAGACTTTTGTTCCGCCTTTTAAACAGTGCGTGTCTTGTAATCTACATACTACCCCTCTTGCCTGATCCTCAGGCAGGAAGATCTCCCAAATAGATCTTCTTAATTATTCTATTGCCTATTTTCTTATTTTAAAAACTACCTGAGCCAATCAGGAAGGATACGTGTATAGTGTCTGATTGTTGACTGTTAGTGAACGTAACAGCTACTTGTGACTATACAGGATCTTTTCTGGATAGGCTATCTATAACTGATTACATATGATTACTATAAAAAAATATCCTCGTACACGCCATATTGAGGGATCAAGATTGCAAAAAGGTGACGAAGATCTGAAAAGTGTACCTTTTGAAGAAATAAAGGGCAAGTTTCTGGTTATCGAAGAAAAGATGGATGGTGCAAATGCCGGAATTAGCTTTTCAGAACGTGGCGAACTGTTGTTACAAAGTCGTGGACACTACCTAACCGGAGGTTATCGGGAACGTCATTTTGATTTACTGAAAACCTGGGCAAATACCTATGCTCCACAAATGTGGGATGTAATTGGAGATGAGTATATTATTTATGGTGAATGGATGTATGCTAAACACACAGTATACTATACAGATCTGCCTCATTACTTTCTGGAATTTGATATTTATGATAAGGTAAAAGATGTATTTCTGAGTACGTTCCAACGTCGTGATATACTGGAGTTTATGCCTTTTATGAAATCTGTGAAGATATTGTTTGAAGGTCCTCTGACTCGTAAAGAACAGTTTTACGATTTTATTACACATTCTCATTTTATCAACGACCATCATATGGAATGTTTGAAATCAGATTGTGAAAAGCTGGGGTTACGATATGACATTGCAGCAAAGGAAACCAATCCAAGTCCTGTGATGGAAGGTTTGTATATCAAACAGGAGAACGAGCAGATTGTTGAAGACCGGTTTAAGTTTGTACGAGCCGATTTTCTGACCAGCATTCTGGATTCAGAAACACACTGGCTGGACCGTCCTATTATTCCTAACCGACTGGCAGAAGGTGTTAATCTGTTTGAATGATTGCCAGGATTGGTTTAACCCATGACTAAATAAGAGATTTGTGTTTACATCATACGAAAAAATAGAAGAAGGTTTACTGAATCGAGGGCTGACTCAGGAACACTACAGACAGATACAAAAGGCAGAATGGGTAGTTACAGAGAAATTGCATGGCGCAAATTTCTGTGTAGTACTCACTGCACAGGAAATACAGTATGCAAAACGAAAGGAAATCCTTTTGCCTGAGGATGATTTCTTCGGATATCAAGATCTTGTAGCGACTTTGGAAGGAAAGTTTCTGGAGATACAGGATCTTTTGCAGAAGAAAGGACTACTCAAAGCAGAAGAAACTGCCTTGTTGTATGGCGAACTTTGTGGAGGTGGGTATCCACATCCGGATATTGAGCCTAATCCTTTGGTAGATCTGGTACAATCCGGTATATACTATTCACCCAATATTGAGTTTTGCATCTTTGATATTGCTATACAGAATGAGACTTCTGATGTGGCTAAAAAATACTTGGATTATGATACTATGGCTTCCTTGTGTAATCAGGTAGGTTTGATATATGCAGAGGCACTTTTGATTGGGAGTTATGAAGAAGCTTTGCATTTTAATATCCATTTTGAAAGCACACTTCCTGCAAAGCTGAATCTCCCCCGATTGCCTTTTCCTAATCTGGCAGAAGGAGTGGTGATTAAGCCACGGGTTTCATTCGTATTGACTACTCCTAAGGAAATATTCCGTCCTGTATTGAAAATGAAGATTCGGGAGTTTTCAGAAGTGCAGTTTCATCAGTCTGAAAAATGGAATGCTTTTGAGCCTAAAGGTAAAACTACCCGCCTGATAAGGGATATTTTACGATTGGTTAATGCTAATCGTGTGTCGAATGCTGTTTCAAAAATTGGCCGGGTTAAGGCTTCTGATAGCCACAAAATAGCACAATTGAGCCAGTATTTTCGGGAAGATATACAGTACGAAATTGAGACAAACTTTCGTAAGTCACTGAATAAGCTTACTCAAATGGAAAAAGAAATGATCGAAAGGCATATTCATGCAGCCATGGAAGAAACCATAAAAGAGTTTTTGAGAGAGAAAGGATAAGATATGAAAACAAAGAAAAAAGACGATCCCAAAGAAAAGTTTATTACCAGTCACGAGATTATACATCGTATTCTATGGGACCCTCGTCTGAATCCACAGGTGTTTGTGATCGGTTTTCTGGATCGCATGTCTGTCAGTGGATTGAGAGAGAAACCATTGCTGGAATGGGATGAAAACGGAGAAATTCCCTGGCATCGTATCCGGTATGTCCGGTGTGGTGAGGTAGTGGTATGGGATCGGGAGCAACGTATCGATTTGTTTACAGGTGATCAGTTGCCTGAGGCTGTTTGGAATAGTGAACCTGAAACAGTAAATGCTCCCGTAGTTATTTTTAAACCTGTTCCTGTATATGGATATAGAAATGGAAAGTGGCAGGTAGTATCAGAGAAATCAGAAGCTGGTAATTCAAAAAAGTTGCGGATTTCTACGTATAACGTATTGACCAATCGGTTTGATGGTGAAGATACAACTATACACAAACGTATACCTGCTGTTATAGAACAATTACAGAGATGTGAAGCGGAGATTATTTGTCTTCAGGAAGTTACTCTGGAGTTGTTGAGTAAGCTATTGGAACAATCCTGGGTGCAGAAGATGTATGTATCAGCTATTGGGGAAACATTTGTTGTAGAACAAGGATTGCTATTGTTATCTGTGTTTCCTTTTTCGCTCGCATCACATTCCTTTTCATCTCATAAAGGATGTTTGGTAGGATCATTGCAGTTGGGAGAGAACAGCATGCACATAGCAGTAGTGCATTTGACCAGTAATCGGGCAGTGGATGCGGAGAAGATCCGTACACAACAGATTTCAGTGGTCCGTGATTATTTATATACATTGTCAGGAGCAACTGTAATAGCAGGTGACTTTAATGCCAGAGAAGAAATAGTGGAACCTCTCTTGCAAAAAGAATGGAAAGATTGCTGGCATCAGCTTTATCCTGATCAGCCAGGATATACATTTGATCCTGCTGTAAATCCATTGGCAGCCAGTAATACGCTTTCGGGTTATCCAGGTCGGTTAGATCGTATTCTGATTCGTTCAGTTACCCGACAATGGATTGCAGAACAGGTAGAATTATTTGGTAACAAGCCTGTTGAAGGGACGGAAGGACAATTATACCCTTCGGATCATTTTGGGATATGTGCTACACTGGCTTTCCAGAAAGAATCTGTGCAACTGGATAACGATACTTTGACTACACTACAGCCTACCTATCAGAGTGCTATAGTGGCCATACCTCCGGAAAGTTTGTGGGGACCTATTCAGGCTATTCGCAAGCAATATGATAGCAAAGTAGCACGATGGATGCCACATATTACGCTAATGTATGGGTTTATTCCAGATGAATATTTTGGCTCGTCCACTGCTTTACTAGCCGAAAAGCTAGCCAGACTCAGACCATTTGAAGTAACGCTAACAGGGTATGAAACGTTTACTCACCGGAATAATATCACTGCGTGGTTAAAACCTGAAACGGAAACAGCAGGACAATGGCAGGAATTACAAAGTGCATTACAGGAATTGTTTCCTCAATGTACTGAACAGACAAGTCGTGCAACAGGTTTTACACCACATCTGAGTGTGGGGCAGTTTGCCAATGAACAACAGGCACAAAAAGTATTACCCGAATGGGAGCCTGTATCTTTTCTGGTTTCTCAGGTTGCTTTGATTAGTCGGAAGGGAAACAATCCGTTTTCTGTACGTTATCGTATTTATTTGGAAAGTGGACAGATTGAACAGGTTTCAGACTCAAGCTTGGCGGGTTTTATTGAACAGTCATTACCATTGCCTGCAAGTCACCAGAAAGAACAGCAACAAGTAGTTTTGTCTATAATAGAACAGGCTTGCAGTGATGTTATTGGCCAGCATACACCGCTGTATACATTAGGTTCAGCACGGTTGGGTGTTCAGACTATAACAAGTGATAAGGATGTGGTTTGTCTGATTCCGGAAGGTATTTCACAGGCGGATTTTCTGCAAAACGTACAAATTCAGCTGGAGGGTATTTACCAAAAGGCCCGTTTTGCTACTGATGTACAGATACCTGCACTCAGATTGAGTATAGAAGGACAACAGATTGATCTGCTTTGTGCCAACTACAGGCTTTTTCCTGTGATTCCGGCACAAATTACAGAAGATCGGATGTATGACTTTGATTCTGTAAGCTGGCAGGCTGTGAGTGGATGTCTGGAAGCTGATCGGATACTGGAAGAAGCACAGAAGTATGTTTCGCTGGAAGAATTTCGATTATTGGTTCGGGCTGTTAAGCTTTGGGCTAAGAAACGAAAGATACAGGGAAATGGATGGGGATACTTGGGGAGTTTTTCCTGGACAGTACTAGCGCTCTGGAGTTGTAAAACCTATCAGCCAAAGAAGGGCAGGCGAGATGCAGAAACTTTGTTGATGCATTTCTTTCAGGTGGTGAGTCAGCATGACTGGCGGATTCCAATAGGTATTACTGAGGAGAGCAAAAACTTTCGGATTCGGGGAAAACGTGATCAGATGCCCATTGTCACAGTGGTTAAACCGGTGTTTAACAGTGCTAGAAATGTTACAACATCCACTTTCCATATTCTAAAGACAGAGCTGAGCCATGCATATAAACGGATTCAATCAAACTGGACAGATGTATTTGCAGAGCAGGCTATATCTGAAGATAATATACTGATACTGAAACTGGCTTGCCAGACTGAGGAAGAACTGGAATTGTGTTGTGGATGGATCGAGGGACATATAGTGGGACTCATTATTTCACTGGAGGAGGTAGGACTATTTATTCGGCCTTATCCCGGATTTGTAAAGACACAAATAACAGCTCAGACTTTTCTGGGCATCCAATTCTCTGGACAGACAAATAAGGATGGTTTTGCACAGAAAACAGCCGAGTTTATTCATCAGTTTGAAAGCTGGGAGTTTTGTCCGGAGAGAAGCCTGATGATAGTAGAAAGCAAATAAGTTATTTAGAACTTTTGAAATTAATTAGAATGAAAACAAGAATTATGTATATAGAGCGGAAAGCAGAGAGTCTTACAGGAGAAGCGCGTATTGGTAAGATAACTTTCTCTAAATCAGGAAAAAGTTTGTATTATAATGGAATGCATTTTCAGAGATTCTCTGGTTGCAGAAAAGATGGAGCAGATCGGCTATATGGTGAACGGTTACCTATTGAAATTGACAAAGATATACAGGAAGAGTACTGGATATCCATTCGCAATTTGCCTCAGTGTAAACATATTTCAGTAATTAATGGATGAATACTATGAATGTTTTGCAGAAAGAACTGGCAGAGTTTGCTATTGTCAGAAAGTACCAGAGTCGGTTTGACTGGATGAAGAATACTCCTCAGGATTCTGTGCATCACCAGGAAGGGAATGTATATATGCATACGGAGATGGTACTGAATGCTCTGCTGGGTTTACCTGAATTTCAGGAGTTGTCAGAGTATGAACAACGTATACTTACCTATACAGCGATCTTTCATGACATCTGCAAACCAGACACTATGCAAACCTGGCCAGGAGAAGCTGGTCGTATTTCTCATCCGCGCCATGCACTGAGGGGTGCAACTCTGACGCGTCAGATTCTGGATAAAGAAAACGAGTCGCTGGATTTTATTTCTAAAGTATATTCATTGGTGCGTTTTCATGGCTATCCATTTTGGGTGTTAAATCGTGAAAATCCACTGAAAGATGCTATCCGACTGAGTCTGTTAACGAATACAAAATGGTTATATATTTTTGCCAAAGCTGATTTACTGGGACGGATTTGTAATACACATGATGAGATGTTGTATAATCTGGAGCTTTTCAGAGAGTTTTGTATAGAGCACAATATCTATGGCGAAACCAAACAGTTTGCATCAGAGTATGATCGGTTTCATTACTTTAATGTAGATGGTGCTTATCCTGATACACAACTGTATCCTGACTATGCATTGAACATCTATCTGATGTGTGGATTGCCAGCAGCTGGTAAGGATACTTATCTGAGAAAACATCTGACAGATTTGCCTCAGGTACATCTGGACGGCATTCGGGAAGAATTTGATATTGATCCAACCGATAATCAGGGACAGGTAATTCAAATCAGCAGAGAACGAAGCAAGGAGTTTTGTCGTAAACGGCAGTCTTTTGTCTGGAATGCTACGAATATCAATGTACAGATCAGATCAACTTTGATTGGGATGTGGTTGCCTTATAAGCCAAAGATTCATATTATCCATTTGCATAAAAACATCGGTCAGATTTTATCTGATAATGCAAAACGAGAAGATGAGGCACGGGTACCTGACAGTAAAATTCTGAATATGTTTGAACGATTCGAATTTCCGGATATTACTGAGTGTCATGAATTAAAAGTTATCTCATGTTGACAATATTTTCTGTTGAATAGCTGGAAGAATACCCTTTCCAGCTATTTTATTTTGTAGCTGGCTCAAGCAAGTCCCAGAGATTCCCATACAAATCTTCAAATACGGCTACAGTTCCATACGGTTCTTCTTTCGGTTCTCTCACAAACTGGATTTGATTGGACTTCATCTGATGATAATCCCGCCAGAAGTTATCTGTATATAAAAACAAAAATACCCGCCCTCCTGTCTGGTTACCAATATAGCGTGCTTGTTGCTCTGTTGCCGCTTTAGCAAGTAGCAGACTACAACCTGTAGAATTAGGAGGTGCTACCACTATCCATCGTTTGGTTTCGCTGAGTGGAGTATCTTCAAGTAGCGAGAAATGCAGTTTCTCTGTGTAAAAGGCAATCGCCTCATCATACTCCTCTACCAGCAATGTCACAAGAGCAAGGTGTTGCTGCATATATAATCAGACAGGTTTTGCCAGAATTAGAATATCTTTCACTTCGATAACAGACTTGTGATATCCATGGGATACTACATGGATCATAGCCAGACCCAGTTCACTGAGTGTAGTAACAAAATTAGGAAATGCAAATTTCCAGAAAGGATATAACCAGTCTACGTATTTATAATAGGGAAGAGTATACTTCAACCCTTTGGTTGGTTGCATGTAACCAGGGCGAAAATTATATACCGCCTTAAAGGGAAGTTTCGTCAGATCGTTTTCTGTTTTGCCTTTCACTCTAGCCCACATTGATCTGCCTTTTTCTGTGCTGTCTGTTCCACTGCCAGAAATATAACAGAATGTCATGTCCGGATTGGCTTTACTGAGTATCTGAGCTACATGTAGGGTTAAGGTGTAGGTTAGCTTGTAGTACTCAGGTTCTTTCATTCCCACAGAAGATACTCCCAGACAGAAGAAACAGGCATTATATCCGGTAAGCTGATTTTCTATGGGGTTAATATCCAGAAAGTTGGAATGGATAATTTCTTTCAGCTTGGGATGTGTTACACCAGAAGGCTTGCGTGCAATAACCAGAACAGATTCAACATCCGGATGTTGCAAGCATTCATGGAGTACACCTTCTCCCACCATTCCGGTGGCACCTGTGACAATGGCTTTGATTTTTTGATTCATCATAATACTACAAATCAGAATGGTATGTGTTCAGATTCGCTACGCATAAATTCTGCGAAACGTTTGTGAAGCTCTTTGTAAAAAGCCAGATACTTCTCACCCTCCTCTGAAACTACAGCTCCACCTCCTTTCTCTCCACCAGTCTGTGTAATTACCAGTGGCTTGCTGGCCTGACTATTCATAGAGTTTACCAGCTCCCATGCACGTTTATATGACATTTGCATCGCCTTTGCCGCCTGTGAGATAGAGCCTGTTCGCTGAATATGTTCCAGAAGTTCCATGCGTCCAATACCCATAAAACGTTTCTCTCCTTCAATCCAGATTCGGCCATTTAGTTTGAATTTTTGCATCGGAATGTATAGTAAGCAGTCTGTTGCAAAAATAGAATAAAATGGCAGTTTACTGCTGCGAGATATCTTTTATTGTTGCTACTGGAAGCAAAGACGGGTAAACAATAAATATATTTTGATAAGAAATGATTTTATGAAATATTTATATGGGTATCAAAGAAATAGACCGCAGAGAGTAGCAATAGATAATTTGCTATTTGTATTTTTGAAGCTACAGAGCAATTCTACTTCAACAATATATATATGGGAAAGCAATTTACTGAAATTGATGCATCGACAAGAGAATTTATTGAGACACAGAAAATATTCTTTGTAGGTACGGCTGCCCCTGATGGTAGAGTCAATGTATCTCCCAAAGGAATGGATACATTACGGGTACTGGGAAGTAATCGGGTTGTGTGGCTGAACCTGACAGGAAGTGGTAATGAAACGGCTGCTCATCTGCAGGAAAGTAATCGTATGACTCTTATGTTTTGTGCTTTTGAAGGAAAACCCAATATTCTGCGATTATATGGAACGGCTTCTGTTATCTATGCGAAAGATGATGCATGGGCCGACTTAATTGCATTGTTTCCACCTATTGCAGGTGCCCGTCAGATTATCGATGTATCAGTCGACCTTGTGCAGTCTTCCTGTGGAATGGCTGTTCCTTTCATGGATTTTCAGTCTGAGAGAGAAGAATTAAAGCATTGGGCAGAGAAACAAGGCTCTGAAAAGATAGAAGAATATTGGAGCCGGAAAAACAGGTACAGCTTAGATGGAAAGCCGACTGGCATGTAGAACCAAAGAATAAATAATCTTGTTCAATTCACCCTGCTGACATAGGGCTGTCATATCCTGTATTTTCTTTGTGTCTTCACTCTATTTGGAAATTATGGAAAAGACGGACCTTACCAAAGAAGACAAAGTGTATTACTCAGCAGGGCTACTGCCTCAGCTTGTCAAAATCCCTCAGAAAAACTTCTTAGCCATTGAAGGGAAAGGAGATCCTTCCTCAACGCATTATGCAGAACACTTGCAGGCTTTGTACAGTGTGGCATATAGTATAAAATTTCATACAAAAAAGCAGCTGAGAGATTTTGTTGTACCCAAGCTGGAAAGTTTGTTATGGTTTGATACAAAGAAATATTCAGGCCTGGATGCTGTTCAGACTCCTTTGATGGTTCCTCGTACAGAATGGCAATGGAAGTTGTTGATTCAACTACCAGGCTTCGTTACAAAGAATGACATAGATGTTGTGAAGGAGGCTGTCTGGCAAAAGAAACAAACAAGTCTTGTTAAACAGGTTGTAGGATTTCAGTATGAAGAAGGTACTGCAATCCAGATACTACATGTGGGCCCTTTCTCAGAAGAGCCCAGAAGTCTGGAAAAAATAATGGCTTTTGCTGTAGAGCATAACCTGCAGAAAGCAGGAGAACATCATGAAATCTATTTATCAGATTTTAGGAAAACGTTACCTGAGAAACTAAAAACAATACTGAGAGAACCTGTCAAGGCTACATAACTCAAAGCTAATTTGCTGGAAGGGTAGTTAATAAAAGAGATGTTATCTGTTAATTTTCCCATTTGTGGTAATGAAAATGTAGTAAATATATTTTTTTTCTCTAAGTATGTGTATATTTTGACATTCAGAAGAGAGAAGCAATTTTTACATCTCTCTTCTGTTTCCTTCTCTGAGCCGTAACTATAGAATATTCTTGAACATACAAGCGAAAACGTATGTATGTAGATCAGTTTTGATTATGAGAGATTTAGTCTAAAGGTACAGTAGTGTTTTTGCAGAAAGTTGAGAAGCATTAAAGTATACTTCTGTTACCAAACTTACTTTTTTAGATAGCTATTCTTTTTAGGGATCTTATCAGGTAAGATAATCTCTCTTTTTAAGATGGGAATCCGCATTTTGCTTGCCATTATTGTAGAATTGAAAAAATGCTCTGACAATCATTTCTCTATAAGTAAATCTGTCAAGTATGTAATACTATAGCTTGTTTGTAGATGTATCTTCCCTTTGTGTAGGGTAGGGTAATTTTTTATTTCTATATCCGGACTATAGATTCAAAACAATTTTCAGATCATATTTTTAAGATTATTCAATCTTCCAATGTTTGGTAGAATATGAGGGTATTTGGTTTTATTTTGATTGTATTCTTTTTGGGGATTGAAAGTAAGGCTGTATCTGTTTCTTCTGATAGTTTGTCAAAAGAACTTTTAGCCCTGGACCCTAAAGAGTATAGTGATTTTTTCTTTTCAGTAGATGTTCAGCTAAAGGGGGTCCCTCTGGACAACGCTTTAACTTTTGTAGCTGAGTTAAAGAAAAATACAGAGAATCTGAGTGATGTTCGGGTTCCTTATTATTTTGGACGTACCGTAAGCAGATTGTTTAAGGCAAAAAAGAAATATCATAGTGCAGATAGTGTATTACAACAAACACTTTTGTATGCTCATGAGCAACAGCTTAAATACGAAGAGCCGGAAACCTTAAAAGATCTTGGCGAATTGTATAGTGACATTTATAAATATTCTGAGTCTATAGACTACTTGAAACAAGCTTATCAGCTTTATTATAAATGGGGGTACATCAGGCTGGCCGCATTAATGCAATCAAAGCTGGGATTGATCAGCTATCATGCCAAAGAAGGAAATAGTGTTCCTTATTTTTTACAGGCAATACATTTGGGTAAAGACTCTCTGACAAAAAGGGAGCTGATTAATGACTACAATTCAATAGGCATGGTCTATGAGGAGGGCAAACAATATCAAAGGTCTATTGACTATTATAAAAAGGCACTGGAATTGGCAAGTGCCTATAAAGATTCTGTCTGGATCGGATTAGCTATGGGAAATATTGGTCAGGTGCTGGTCCTGACTGGAAAGTATGATGAAGCGATGGAGTATCTGGTATATGATTTGAACAGCAGCATCCGGTACAATGAACTTGCTTCTGCAGCTTCCACTGCTCGCTCTATTGCAGAAATATATCTGCATAAAAACCAAAGACCTATGGGCCTGTATTATCTCAAGAAAGGGTTGGAGCTAGCACTAAAGGGGCATGGAACAACTTCAAAGAAGAAAATATACTTATTATTATCAGAGTTTTATGAACAGGAAAAAGCTTTTCAGAAAGCACACTACTATTTGAAACTTTTCACTCAGATAAATGATTCGTTAGCTCAGCATACCAAAGAAATAGAATCTATAAAGATCCAGTCGGCATTTGATCTGCAGAAACATCGGAGTGCAATTACTACACTACAAATTCTGACTCAGAAAAGAGAGCAATTATATATTGGTTTGGGAATTGTCATAATTCTGGTGGCAGCTACTACAATTCTTGGATTACGTATTATGCAGAAGATCCGATTCAATAAGTTGCTTCTACATCAGAAAAGAGAACTTCAGGAGCGAAATACTATGTTGCAGCAACAACAGGAAGAAATAGAAGCTCAGAATGAAGAACTGTTGCAGAGCAGGGAAGAGATAGAGGCTCAACGGGATATATTAACTATCCAAAATCAGGACTTATACCAGGCACACGATATCATTGCTCTTCAGAATGAAGAAATCCGTACACAAAACCAGACACTGGAAGAAGAGGTCAGAAAGCGAACACACAAATTGCTTGAATATAACCATCATCTGGAAGAACTGGCATTTATGACGGCGCATAACCTTCGGACACCTGTAGCACGTATTCTCGGATTAGGGGAGGTCTTACGATTTTCTGAGCCGGAAGAAGAACGAATGTATATAGAGAAACTGATTGGAACAACTAAAGAACTGGATCAGGTATTAAAAGATATGAATACTGTGCTGGAAAAGAAGAAAGGACATGATGCATTCAAAGAATTTGGAAACATTCAGCAAAATGAATGAATATAATCTGCTGAAAGAGTTGAATTATCAACTAGTTGTGGGTTGATTTGTAAATCAATGGTTTTCTACATCCATATAGATTACAGTTCACATACATGATCTTTGATTTTAGATTAAAGGTATTTTATACAGTTTCCCAGAAACTGAGCTTTACAAAAGCAGCCAATGAATTGTTTATTACACAGCCAGCTGTAACGAAGCATATCAATGAACTGGAGCACCAACTGGGAGTAGCCCTGTTCAAAAGACATGGGAATAGTATTTCATTGACTCTGCCCGGACAGGTATTGGTGCGATATGCTGAACAGATTTTTCAGATATACGCTGCACTGGAAAATGAATTGGCTGAGTTCAGTACCGAAACAAGTGGTAACATCCGGATTGGGGCCAGTACTACCCTAGCTCAATATGTACTTCCTAAGATTCTTGCTCTGTTTAAATCCACGCATCCTTCTGTCCAGATCAGCTTCTTTACGGGTAACAGCGAACAGATTGAACAGCAGATTATTCATGAAAAGATAGATGTGGCACTGGTGGAAGGTATCTCTCACCATCCGCAAATTATGTATGAACCGTTTGTAAAAGATGAGATAGTGCTGGTGACCCGAACCAACAACAAATTAGCTGCTAAAGCGGAGACGAAGGCTGAACAGCTGCATGCTATCCCACTGGTATTGCGGGAACATGGTTCAGGTACATTAGATGTAGTATACCAGGCTCTTGCTCAGATCAAGATACACCCAAAAGAACTGAATATTGAAATTCAGCTGGAAAATACTGAAAGCATTAAACAATACCTGATGCATTCCAACTGTGCTGCTTTTCTCTCTATTCACTCTATTACTTCCGAATTACAGCAAAACCAACTTAGCATTCTCGATATCAAAGGCTTGGATATTTACCGTACATTTCAGTTTATTCAATTGCATGGCCAGACTAATAAACTGGTACTGCTGTTTAAACGTTTTTGCATGAGTCATTATAACTTTAAGTAATGGGCTATAATTTTTTCTGATTGGTAATTGATAGAGATGAGATGTAAACTTGTAAAAGAAAACTTGGAAGAAAAGAAACATGGCTATTATCATAACCGACGATTGCATCAACTGTGGTGCCTGTGAACCCGAATGCCCAAATACTGCTATCTATGAAGGGGGGGCTGAGTGGACCTGGGGTGAAGGAACGCAACTACAGTTTATCGAATTGGAAGACGGCTCAAAGTTAGGGGGGAAAGATCCTCAGGAACCTGTTTCCAATGACTTCTATTATATCGTACCCGGAAAATGTACAGAGTGCAAAGGGTTTCATGAAGAACCTCAGTGTGCAGCTGTATGTCCGGTAGATTGCTGTGTAGAAGATCCAGATTACCGGGAAACAGAAGAGGAACTATTAGCTAAAAAGGCATGGTTGCATAACGAAGATGCCGTAATTGCCTGATAAATAAAAATGTCTGAGATATCATAAGTGTATTAGTTGCTTATGATAGAGAAGAAGGGTTCTTTCCAAAAAACTGTTTGAAAGAATACGAGAAATGGGATAAGCTTTCAAAGCCTACTTCCAGGTATACATCTGATGGCTTTTGCTTCTTTTCTCTGATGAGATAATGAGCTTCCTTGAGCCTGCGTTGTTGTATCCATCGATTAGGAGAGGTATTAAAGATCTTTTCGAAGTCTCGTTTGAAAGATGCCAGACTTCTCCCCGTCAGATAGGCAAACTTATCAAGAGAGACATTGTATCGGAAGTTGCGATTCATAAATTCTTCCAGATCTATTTTGCCTGGAACGCCAAAGTCAAAGAGAATATTTCTTAAGGAAGGATTACATCTTAGCAGTAATAGAATTGCTTCCTGTTTTTTATAGTGTATTAGATCTTCTGTCAATACTTCTTCAAAGTAAGGAAGCAGCGAATGAAAATAATTTGTTAGCAATACATCTGGGCCTATCGACACAACAGCTTGCGAAGAAGCATATACTTCTTCGGCAAGCTGTTGTCCTTTACTGACATTTACTAAAGTTTCATTGTCAAGAAGAATTGTAATGGCAATAAAATGCCCGTCTTTTGCAGGCTGCTTAATAAACTTTCCAAGATTATTTTTTCGCAGCAATACTATATCACCTGCATTAAATGTATCAGTTTGACCACCATCAATGATGGACAGACTGCCTGAAATAATATATGCTAAATGGTGTTCATGGATAAATTGCTCTCCAGATCGGTTAGCATCTGTATAAGTGGAATAAATAATTCCACCCAGATCTTTGGTTTGTTCTCCCATTGTTGCAAGAGTAATGTTCTATCAGCTCAACAATGCTTTGGCGATTTCTTTTCGAAAAGTTTCCGGACCTTGTTGTGCTCTTTGCATAGATAATGTGTGTGCATCTGGGCCTGCGAGGTATCTTACTATATCTTTGCCATCAGTAGCTGCTTCATATGCAACCTCTGCAATTTTATCGGCAGTTGAGAATTCAAATATAGAAGATCCGGATAGAACCTTTAGCATTTTGTCAAACGTTTCCTGATAAGCCTCATGTGTACTCAGATTCATGGATCGTCCAGCAAAATCAGTGGCAATTCCACCTGGAGCAATCGTTTTTACACGAATATTAAATTCCTGTAATTCAAACGCAAGGCTCTCATTAAATCCTTCCAATGCCCATTTTGTTGCATGGTACAAAGTAGAGAAGGGAACAGTTATCTGACCTCCGATAGACGTGGTAGTTAGAAAAAGCCCATCTCTATTCTCCCGAAAATGAGGTATAAGAGCTTGTGTGACCAGGATTACTCCTATAAGATTTGTATCCAGTTGGCGATGTATCTGTTCCTCTGACGTTCCTTCCAAAGGACCCATGAGACCATAACCCGCATTATTAAAAACGACATCTATTTTTCCAAGTGATATAGCCTTGGATACTGTTTCGTTGATCTGTTTGTGGTCAGTAACATCCATTGGCAAAAGTGTGACATTGGGTAGTTGATTCAGATCTGTTTCTTTCTCTGGATTACGCATCGTTGCGATTACCTTCCAACCTTTGGATATAAATAATCTGGCAGCAGCCTTTCCAAGTCCACTGGAAGCTCCTGTAATAAAAATAGTCTTCATTGTTTTGGGCTTTATTATTGAAAATAATCTGAGTAGCCGGCTTCCCAAACACTTTACAAAGGTAGCATGAGTAATTGATTTTCACTTTCGTAAAAAGCTCAGATTATTTTCGTAATTGGCTCAGAACTTTTCTGGCTATTGAGTAGTGCAGATTATATTCTGAGATTCAAATAAAGAGGATTTCTGGGATAGAAAGAATAACTTTAATCAGGAGTGTTGAGAAGGTACTAAAAACAAAAAGCCCTGGTTATGATACCAGGGCTTGCTGTTGAAGGATCAGATTTATATTTTTTGTAGCTAAGCTACCTATTATAATTCTACACGGTTTACTACTTTACCATTTGCTCTCACTTCGATAGCACCTTTAGCATTTTTCAGTTTGCTTAGATCATATATACGTGTGAAGCTACCTTTTTGAGATAAAGATTCGCTGTGGATAGTTGAACCAAACTGATCGTAGATAGATACTTCTACTGCATCCGCTGTGTTACCTACCAAACGTAACTGATATTTGTTACTCTCTAATGCTTTGATTTCAGCTTTACGTACTGCATTTACTGCTACATTGCTATAAGCAAGAGAAAGTTCGGATTTACCAGCTGCATCTTTTACTTCTAACGTATAACTTCCTTCAGGCATTGTAGAGAAGTTATATGGACGGATAAATCCTTTTTTATCGTTGAAGATTTGTTCCTGTAATACTACTTGTCCATCCTGATTTTTGATGCTTACAGTTACCAGACCTGTTTTTGCTGAAGCATATACTAAGTTATAAACAGATACGCGGTTAGTTGTATTAATTGACGCAGTTGAAACACTTTCCAGATCGTCAGCAGCAAATACGTTAGCACTAAGAACCAGACCAAGAGCGAAAGTTAAAATTGACGTTTTCATAGTTTTTCGATAGTTATAAAATGAATGATTTTTTATATAATAATTTTTTTTGATTTGCTTTTGAATGTGTGGCTCTTATCAGAACCAACGATACAAAGGTACTGCAGCTTTGGCATAAAAAAAGTGCAATGAAGCCAGGAAGGAGCTTTCGTAATAAAATTCAAAAAAGTAGTAGACAGATGTCAAAAATATGCTACCTCTAACTTAGAATAGTACAATTGTGGATTTGTGTCAGAAATATATCTCAAAAAAAGAAAGTTATAGTCGGTATGTATGCATACTCCTATGTCCTGAAAATGTACAATCTTTTTCAAGGTAATGTCAAATTTGTTTAGTGAGGTTTTGTATTTATCCAATATGCTATTAGTCGTTTTCTAATAATTTCTTTTAGAAAGGAAAAATAAAAAAAATGTGTAAGTAGGATATAATACAGATCGTTCAAGCTGCTGAAAAAAAAGAAATTAGAGGCTAAAAATTCTAAAAAATGATGTAAGAAATGTGTGGAATTTGTCAAAAAGTGCTTCTTTTTGTTGTAGACTTCACAACAGACAAAAAACATGATGAACGTTGTTTTTGTTTTAATTTGTTGATTTTCAGATAATTAATGTATAGGTTGAGTGATTTGTAAAGACATCTGTAGTCGAAAATAGATGTAAGTACTTTTTAAGGGTATGAGAGCCTGTAATTTGCTTAAAAACAGAGAACTTCTAGCTTTTGATAAATATATTCCGGATACATCATTGCGAAATATTGTATTCTTTATGAGAGGAATCACTAATCGTGCTTTTTTAGGTATTTTAGTCGAATTGTATTTATCCCATGTGATTTTTGTAAAAAAGAAATATTGCCTGCTTTTAGGATAACCTAGTGGAGCGTTTATGAAAATTCGTGAGAAGAATGGTAAGTAATAGACAATAAATGGTTGAATGATAAAAAGAATAGTTCATATACAACTATGTATATGAACTATTGATTAATAAGATATTGTGTAACTGCTTAGGTTGCTGTTAGTGTAAATACTAAATAAGCAGGTAAAAAATAATCAGCAGGACTTATTGGATAACAATTTCTTTGCTGGATACACCTGCACCTCCAAACCAACCAACTGCTTTTTTCCCTTTGCTATTGCTGTTATGAATATTAGTGCGTACGTTAGCTGGCGGATTGGAAAATAGTCCTCCGTTATTGATTTGAGCAGAAAGCTCCACATAGTAGCGATAATTGTCTTCTGTAATAGCCCAGTTTTCTCCGCGTATAGTGTCACCCTTCCGAAATGCTTTATCATCATTCATTTGAAGGTCACCGATGTAATTGCCATCTACCAGTTTATCTTCTGCAAAGGTGAGGTCGCCCGGACCACTTAATAACGTATCATTCTGATAAATTTTAAATCTGTAAAAGTCTCCAATACCAACAGGCTCCGGACCATTGTAATAGATATAATATCCGCTTTCTTCATAAAAGGCTGACTCCTCATGGTATTTCACTGTTAAGGAATCAATAGGGGGTACACGTTTTATCTCTGTCTGAGCCATATATTCCTCTCCATTGGAAAGTATTTTGAGTGTATAGGTATTGCCTACTTTTCCCTGCAAATGCTGAGTCAGGTAAATACCTGGTTCAGATTCTTTTAATGTATCTGTTACACCTTCACTATCGCTAATAATCAATGTGGCTCCGGTTACTTTAGGTGTTTCCTGATTGGTAAAATAGGGTGCTGTTGATGTGAGACGAACTTTGTAGGGGCCAGGTTGATTGGTCACCCAGCCATCTACAACTAACAGAGTTTCTCCTTGTTTCAGATCTACATCAATAACATCTTCACAACTGGTTAGCACTACAGACAACAAAATCAGTACGGGCAAAATATATCGTTTCATAGGGAATTCAGATTAAATAATGTATGGAATTAGAATTTGAAGTTATAGGTAACAGAAGGCAGGATAGAACCGAAGATTGACAGACGGACAGCTTCTGTTTGTATCTTCGAAGCATTGTTTTCGTCGTTCTGGCGGAAATACACAGTAAATGGATTTCGTTTGGCGTATACGTTGTAGATCGAGAATACCCATTCACTCTTCCAGCGACGATGTTCATTCTTGGCAGGTGTTAAGGTTGCTGACAGATCCAGACGATGATAGGCCGGAACACGGTAATTATTGCGTGTGCCCTCTGTATTATGAGGTACTACCAGTGTGCCATCTTCTACCTCGTATCGGGCATTAGGGAAGGTGGTTGCTACACCTGTTGTGTAGGAGAAGTTGCTGGAAAAGCTCCACTTTTTATTAAATGTATAGATACCTACTGCAGAGAGAATATGTGTTCTGTCGTATTTGGCTGCATACCATTGAGCTTCTCCTTCCTTGTTCATGTTCAGACCGTCAATCTTACGTTCTGAACGGGATAATGTGTAGCTTACCCAGCCTGTTAGCTTGCCTGAGTTTTTCTTAACATATAACTCAAGTCCATACGCACGGCCATCTCCATATAATAAATCACCTTCCAGTTCCTGATTCAGCAATACTTCAGCTCCATCACGATAGTCGATCTGGTTTTTCATGGTTTTGTAAAATACCTCTGCTGAAGTCTCAAACATATTGTTTTTGAAATTGCGGAAATACCCTACGGCTATCTGATCTGCCAGTTCAGGTTTGATGTTGTTGGTGGTAGGCGACCATACATCCAGTGGCGAAGCTGCTGTGGTGTTGGAGATCAGGTGTACATACTGTGCCATACGATTATAGCTAGCCTTAATGGAACTACGTTCGTTCAAGTTATATCGCAAAGAAAAACGAGGCTCTGGATTAGTATAGAAGCTAATAGATTCACCTTTGCCATAGGTTCGCTGATTTACCGGAACTTTCTTTTCGTTGTTTTCGCCTACATAATCATATACAGTCATAGCTCCCAGATAGTTATAGGCAGAGAACCGAAGTCCGTATTGCACTGACAACTGAGGAGTGAGCTGTTGTTCGTTATCAATATATGCTGCATATTCAATGGAGTTCTGATGTGCCAGTTCCAATGGATTGAAGATTGATTCTTCACTTTTTGGAATAGCCTTACCAGGTTCAAACTGATAGCGGATAGCACTTATACCAAATGTAATGGTATTACGGGCATTGAGATAGTACGAAAAATCCGCTTTGCCGCTATAATTATAGATATGAGATGTCCATTCAAAAGCTTGTGATCCACTAAGAACGCCCAGTTGATAGTCATAGTCGCTGTATACAGCTGTAAAGTTGGCGAACATCCGGTCACTAAACAGGTGATTCCAGCGTACTGTACCTGTTTTATTTCCCCAGTTCATTTTGAATCCTCCTGAATTGCCACTGGCATCTTCAAATTTAAAAGCGTCTTTGCCAAAATATCCTGATACAAACAGACGATCTTTGGGACTAAGTGTAAAGTTTACCTTGGCACTCAGATCATAAAAATAAAGCTGGTTGTTTTTGAGATCCTCATCAGAAGATAATTTCAGAAACATATCTGCATAGGATCGGCGACCTGAGATAATAAATGAACTTTTGTCTTTCTGAATAGGGCCTTCTACTGTGAGGCGGCTGGAAATAGTACCAATTCCTCCAGAAAGACCAAATTTTTTGTTGTTGCCTTCTTTCATCCGTACATCCAGCAGAGAGGAAAGACGGCCACCATATTGGGCTGGTATGCCTCCTTTGATCAGTTTTACATCTTTCACTGCATCAGGGTTAAATACAGAAAAGAAGCCCATCAGGTGTGAAGAGTTATAGACAGGAGCTTCATCCAGCAGGATCAGATTCTGGTCTACTCCACCACCACGAACATTGAATCCTGAAGCCCCTTCCCCAACAGTACTGACACCTGGTAATAACTGAATACTGCGAACTACATCCACTTCACCTAACAGGGCAGGCATTGACCGGATGGCTTTCATTTCCAGTTTGCTGACACCCATATCCATACTACGGACGTTGTTATCCGGACGTGTTTCAGTGACAACCACCTCCTGTATCTGCACCTGGTCTGCTGATAGCTGAATATCTATTTTCTGATTTGCCTGCAGGGTAACGGCTTTTTCCTGACTCAGATATCCAATGTATTGATATACCAGGGTGTAGTTTCCCTGAGGGATTGTAAGAGAATAAAATCCATATTCGTTTGTTACGGTGCCGGTAGTTTGTCCTTTGATCTGAACCGTAGCGCCAATGAGTCCTTCTCCATTGGCACCATCACGCATGTATCCGCTAATAGTAACTTTGGTTTGTGCCCAGCCAGATAGAGTAGTGCCAAGGCAGATAAGAAAAATAAAAATGTGCTGTTTCATAGGTTTTAAAGGCATAGTTTTTCCAGCCCACAGTGTTTTATGTGGAAAAAGGTTTTAGATAAGAAATAAAGGTGTTTAGAAGTACAAGAATGCGCTTGTCTGCATAACCGGACAGACCACAGGAATAAAATCTGACGACATGTAGGCCTGCTTCAGGCTGAATGTGTAGAATAATCTAAAAATGGAAATCAGGCATGGCTTACGGATTACTTTATTTAGGTTTTGTATGGTTTGATTACCGGCCAGGTAACACTATGACAGATGTAATCCCCTGTTACCCCCATGTCAGAATAAAAATTTTTTAAAATATTTTTTTAGGGTGAAAATAACAGTGATTCTTGGGCAGAAATGTATAAGAATATACACTTCTTTTCTGATAAGGGTATTGTTTTTTTAGCTAATTGTGAATGTATGTAGTTGTAGATCAGGTAGTTGTTTTGCTGATCTCATTCTTTCATTTTTTATACAACCAATTACAATCTCATGAAAGCGCTTGTATTTCACAATCCCAAGGATGTTCGCGTTGAAACAGTCGAAGATCCAAAGCTGAAAGCATCAGATGATGCTATTATCCGGGTTACCTCTACCGCTATTTGTGGTTCAGACCTGCATATCTACAATGGTATGTTTCCACAGCCACGCAATATGATACTAGGTCATGAATTTATGGGTATCGTAGAAGATGTAGGACCTGGGGTTTCTAAACTTAAAAAAGGAGACAGAGTAGTTGTTCCATTTCCGATTGCCTGTGGTCACTGTAAATTCTGTTCTATGGAATTACCTACCCATTGTGAGAATTCTAATCCTGAGCATTATGGTCCGGAGGGAGGATTATTAAAAGGGAAAGGTGGGGCTTTGTTTGGATATACAGACTTGTATGGTGGCTATGATGGAGGACAGGCCGAATATGTGCGGGTGCCCTATGCCAATGTCGGCCCGCGTAAAGTGCCGGAAGGACTTACCGATGAGCAAATCTTATTTATGACAGACATTTTTCCGACAGGCTGGTCGGCTATAGACTGGGCTGAACTGAAAGGGGGAGAAACAGTAGTAGTCTTCGGCTGTGGTCCTGTAGGAATTATGGCACAAAAGTCAGCCTGGATAAAAGGTGCAGGCAGAGTAATTGGAGTGGATATTCAGCCTTATCGCTTAGAGATGGCTAGAAAAGCTGCAAAGGTAGAGACCATAAATGCCAGTGAAGTGGATGTGGTAGATGCCATACGATCTATGACAGGAGGGTATGGCGCGGATGTATGTGTGGATGCCGTAGGACTGGAAGCCGAACGCAGCATACTGGAAAAGGCAATGAATGTGATCCAGATGGAAAAGGGAACTATGAAAGTACTGGAAAAATGTATGGATGCCGTACGTCGGGGAGGAGTAGTAACTGTAGTTGGTGTATATGGGACTACGTTTGACAACTTTCCATTGCATCAGTTTTTTGATAAAGGCATCAAACTAATGGGTGGACAAGCCTGGGTTCATCGGTATATTGACCAACTGATTTCATTGGTTGTAGAAGGTAAGGTAGTGCTTGATGATATCATTACACATAAAGTTTCGCTGAGTGAAGCTCCCAAAATGTATGACATCTTTAACAAAAAGCAAGACAATTGTGTAAAAGTGGTATTAAAGCCCTAACACAACCAGTTTATTGAAAAAGAAGGCTCCAGTAGTTAAAAATGTTGGAGCCTTCTGCTTTAGGCTGGTATTGAGGTAGACAACAATTGTGATACTACCTGCATCAGTTCAGATTTTGTTATTTCCAGATCCTTTTGTGTGGTACGCCAGTTAACCAGTGCGGCCCGCATAGCAGGTACACCTTTGTAAACTGTTGGAGTAAGTACTACCTTTTCATTCTGAATCAGCTTTTCCAGAAACTGATTAACCAGCTTTTGCAGGTTCTCAGTATGAGGAGTGTTTATAGTGAAACATACCACACAGATACGAACAGGCGCAAGCAACGTAAATGCTTCAGATTCTTCTATAAAGTTACCTAATTGTTGAGCCAGTGAGATAGTTGTTTCTACAATATCCCGATAGCCATCTCTTCCATAGGCTTTCAGGCTAAACCAGGCTGGCAATGCCCGAAACCGACGCGAGTTTTCAGGAGTATAATTGATGTAGTTAAAATCTGCTTCCAGGTCACCAAGGTATCTGGCGTTGGCATTCTGAAAAACTTCCAGTTGAAGAGATTTGTGACGTGTAAAGATCATGGCAGAATCATAAGGAACATTGAGCCACTTATGGGCATCTATGGTGATAGAGTCTGCTTCCTGCCATCCATTCAATAAGTGACTATAAGTAGGAGTACAACCTGCAAACCCACCAAAAGCAGCATCTACATGCAGCCAGAAGTAGTAACGCTTTCGTAACTGAACAATGGCTGCGATATCATCAAAATCAACGGTGTTTACAGTTCCGGCATTGGCTACAACGATACAGGGTGTGCCCTGTAGAGATTGTAAGGCTTCTTCTAGTTTTTGCAGATCAATTGCTTCTCTGTCTGGTTGTGTGGGTATCGTAATGAGGCTATTGCGTCCCATGCCCAGCATTGCCAGGGATTTCACAGCACTAGCATGAATAGCAGCACTCAATACGTTTAGTTGGGGTAGTGCTGATACTCCTTCCTGTGCCACGTTGATGCCCGATTGTTTTCCAACCCATTGTCTGCCAAGCGACAATCCAACAAAATTGGACATGGTTGCTCCTGAAACAAAGGTTCCAAAGAAGCTTTCCGGTAGTCCAAAGAGTTGTCTGAGCATATGGATAGTTTCAATCTCTACCTGAGCGGCTGCACTCTGACTGCTGTTGGTTGAGTTCTGATCGAAGGCACTTGTAAGCCAATCTCCAGCTAAAGCTGCCGGAGTGGCACCTCCTGTGACAAATCCAAAGTACCGAGGTCCTGCTGCTGCTGTAATTCCATCACGGTATCTGTGATGAAACTCTTGCAGTGCAGTAGTAAATCCTTCTCCTTTCTCTGGAATAGCATCTGGCAAGTGTTCTGGAAATAGCGTTCCGGGTGCGATATTATCTATCTCGTTCAGGAAGGAAAGGGCATATTCCTGTGTAGTTTGTAAAATAGTGTCCAGCGACTGTAGATCCGTTTGCAATGTAGAGTTCATAGATTACTCAACGAATATAGGTTAATAGATACAGGTTAGTTTGCCGACAGGTTGCACAGAGGCTAGTACACGATCTTTTGTTTCTGTGCCGACAGCCTTTTCAACCATCCAGCCAACCAGATCCATAGCTGCCAGACAACCAGCAGCGGTCGCAATGTTACCATGTACTACCAATGGTTCTTCTACTACTGTTATGCCCATTGATTCCAGTATGTGTTGCACAGACGGATAGGTAGTGGCTGTAAGTCCATCCAGTAACCCCAAGGCTGCTACCAATAAGGAACCTGAGCACATAGATCCAATTAATTGCTTTTCAGGATTGAATGTAAAGCGGTTCAGATAAGTGGGGTCTTTTATCAGAGAGCGGGTACCTGCACCACTGCTGAAAAATACAATGTCAGCTGCGTTACACTCTTCGATATCACCGTGTACGGTAACAGGTAATCCGGTAGCAGAAGTGTGAACAGCTTTAGTGCCTACAATCCGTATACTCCATTCAGGGTGAATAAGACGAACCCGGTTAAACAAATCCCAGGGGAGAAATACATCAATGTCGGTGCATTGATCAAAAGCTACAATAGTGACTTTCATAGTGTTATATTAGGTATGATAAATGAGAAATCAAGACTGTTAGTCGTTCTGACAAATTTCTACTTTATCTTTATAGCAGAACAGATACAGTTTTTGAATATTTTTCCATAACAGATTGCGTTCTTACTTACTCATATGGCCAATTATCTTTATTTACAGATTGCACAACGAATAGAAGAACATATTGAAAATGGAACGTATAAAGCAGGGGAGAAGCTACCTTCCGTACGTAGTGTACATGAAGAGCAGGGAATCAGTATATCAACAGTACTGGAAGCTTATCACCATCTGGAAGACCGAGGATTGATAGTGGCACAGAAGAAGTCCGGATATTATGTCAGTGGTAGGAGACGTAACAAAGAACAAGTACCTTCTCAGGTGATTCCGGCTCTAAAACCGGAATCTGTAGTAATTGACTCTTTGCTGGAGACAATCATGCAGGAACGGTTTATCAGGGAAGTGGTTTCTTTTTCGCGGGCTATACCTGGTAATCATCTGATTCCTGGTAAGATTCTGAAACGGAATATGCTGGAGGTGCTTCGTATAGATGAATATGAAGTAATGAATTATACCCAGCTTCAGGGCAATGATCATTTACGAAACGAGATTGCCAAACGATCTCTGGGTTGGGGTGGAATGCTTACTGCCAAAGATATTTGTGTTACGTCAGGATGTCTGGAGGCAATTCACCTTGCTTTACGGGCTACTGCACAACAGGGAGATATCGTAGCGGTTGAATCTCCTTGTTACTATGGGTTTCTGGAAGCTATACAGGGACTGCGATTACAGGTTATTGAAATTCCATCGCATGCTCAGACAGGTATCGATCTGAATTATCTGGAAGATGTGTACAAACAATATCCTGTTAAAGCATGTATTGTCACTCCAAACTTCAGTAATCCTACCGGCTCTTTGATGTCTGAGTCAAATAAGAAAGAGTTGGTTGCACTGACTACCCGTTACCAGGTACCTCTGATTGAAGATGATATTTATGGTGAGCTGTATTTTCAAGGCACGCGGCCTACCTCTCTGAAAATGTACGATAAAGAAGACTGGGTGATTGTGTGTTCTTCTTTTTCCAAAACGCTGGCTCCCGGACTTCGGGTAGGCTGGGTGGCAGGAGGGCGTTTTCGTCAGTCTATTGAACGCCTTAAGTTTATGACTAATATTGCTGCTACGACAGTGGCCCAACTGGTTATAGCCCGTTTACTGGAAGCCGGTAGTTTTGAGCGACATCTGAAACGAATGCGAAGTAAACTGTTTCTGCAAATGACAGAAGTACAAGCTGCTGTAGAAGCGTATTTTCCAGAAGGGACCAGTATCTCTCATCCGCAGGGAGGGTATGTAGTATGGATAGAGCTACCTGAGAAAGTTTCTTCAATGGAGCTGTATAAAGTTGCCTTACAGCAAGGGATTGGATTCACTCCCGGACATTTGTTTTCGACAGGCATGGTACACTCACACTTTCTAAGATTAAGCTGTGGCTCTGTAACTAGTGAGCAAACTGAACAGGCTTTAAAGACATTAGGACAACTGGCAAAAGAACTGATAGCGAATCACCAATAAGGATAGTTCTGGAATCTCAAATAGGTATTATCGGTGTTCTGATCAAAATAAAAAACTATCACTATTTCGATTATTTTAAAAAGTGATCGAAATAGTGATATTCCTGAAGTGTGATCGGTGTTTTGATATTTCTCTGATCTGACCGGAACTCCAGTCAAACACAAGTTTGAACTAAATTCAGGTCAAACAAGAAAATGACCATTATTCGAATATTTCTTGAAAGTGATCGGTATTCTGGTCAAACGCAAAACTGATTCGGATACTGATCATTTTTTATTTCCAACTGATAAACCTGTCTCAACTTTTGTTAGATGTGTTTGAACAGAATTCGAATCAGGCTATATAATTATCTTACCAACAGGATTAGCGGGATGCACCTGATACTATCAATTCATTGGGTTGGGCTGTATTGGATTCCATCCCTTGTGTTGACGCATCCTGTTTAGCAAATGCCACAAGTTTATGATACGATTTATAGGATACTACCAGGATAGCGAATACTACTAATGGAAATATAGTTTGTCCAGTAAAGCCATCTACTGCCCAGTGACTAACACAGGCACTGATGAGTGTAAATCCAAATCCGGCATACGCCCATTCTTTTACATTACCTTTCACAAACGGCAACACCAGTGCCAAGGCTCCTGCTACTTTAAATATGGTTAACATCACCCTGAAGTAATCCGGATAGCCCAGATGCCGGATACCTTCTACGGCCAGTTGGGTATGAGACGTTAAGGCAGGCATAAGTCCTTCCAGTAAAAATAAAATCACAGTGGCTGTCCAGTAAATTCGTTTGGTTGTTTTCATGTCCGTATTGTTTTTGATTAATACAAAGTAAGCGAATCCCTGCCACTTTGATGGGGTGCTCTTACGGCATTTTAAAGGGTAGTTTGCGACAAAAAATACAGGTTTATTCTTGCCCGAATGCAAAGGCAGAATAAACCTGTAGATAGCATGTTATAGCAGTATTAACTAGTGATTTTATAGTACTTACTGGTAGAAATAAGTGAATGAGTAAGGTCCCGCAACAGTTGCATTTGTAGCAAGGTTTACGGCTGTCATCTGATTGGCATATCCGTAATTTTCATAGCCATATGTTATCTTAGCATTATAGGCGTTAGCTGTATTCAAAGGAGTAAATGTATAGGCTGTTACATTATTCTTATAGGAAAGCCATTGGGCTGGTGAATTCTGCAAACCTCCATTCATGGTAATAAGCCACCAGAGTGCGATATTGCCATTAACAGACGACCAGGGTGTTAACTTGGTGTCATAACCTGTTGCTTGAATAGTATAGTGGCTTCCTCCTGCCGTCTGAACCAGTGACATTTTGTCGAGATTGCCATTGGATAAATAGGTAAACTGATAATTGTTATATCCACCTGTATAACCGCACCCAAGCGTACTGATTCGGTTGGATGCATCATACGTGATAGAGTTACTAAATACATAACTTCCATTCACTGTAAAATTAGAACCTGTGATTTTTCCAGTTGCATTGGTAGAAACATTGATGACAGCGCCGTCTTCGCGTTTAACCTGTTGCAAAAAGCCTGTTGTGGTATTGTATATGAAAGACCAGGTATGTGTAGTGGCTCCATCTGTTACCTTCGATAAATTAGGCCTGATGCTTCCTGAGCGATAGGCAAAGGTAATGGACTTATCACTAGCCAGCGTAATTTTGGATAGATACCCCTGATCAATGAGGATAATGTCCGGACTTATTCTTGAACTTGCGTCTGATGTCTGAGGTTTGATGTCATTGTCTTTTTGACAGGCGGTGAGCAGAAACAGAACCAATAGAAAGGCTCCCTGAAATACGTTTGTTTTGATGTGAAAAGTTTTCATAAGATTTAGGAAGAAAAGTGAAACAATTAGAGTGCTGTTTATGATTTTTTCTCTGATAGAATGATCAGAGAACATAACAAAGGTAATATCACTATAAGGCGTATTCAAGACATAAATATGTGTAAGTGGTTGTCAATCAGGTGAGTGTGAAAAGCAAGGTGATGGTTGATGGATCGTTGCTTTGGTTGTCAGAAAGGAAAATTTGAGAGCAAACTTTTAGTAAGGGAAGTTCTTTAAAGGATAGAAAAGACTCAATAAAAGATCCATTATCATGTGTGCGCCACGGACAAACCAGGAAAGTGGTTGAAAAAAGTAAGTTGGTGAGAGGGTATATCAGGGTATTTTTGATTTATACAAAATGAGTGGATACTTACTATTTTGAAGATAGTTTATGACAAAAGATTAGGCTCATTCTTAGTCTATAGTTGACTATGAATGAGCCTGTTAAAATTATGTTATAGTGATGCCATTTATTTATTCCAGGTATCTATAGCATCATGAAGAGCCAGCGTATAGTTATTATTAAAGGCTGGATTACTGTATTGGGAATTGATGATAAGTGCAATCTGTATACCATTGTCATACCCAATTATGATAGTATTTAATTCCCCTTTGTTTCCATAGCCCTGACCTGGATAATACCCATTGTGAGAGTAACAAGCTAATCCTTTGGGTGTCTGACCTGAAAACATGCCTATATTTTCTGTTCTCATTTGTGTTGTAGTGGCAGAGGGCAGCAACTGAGTTGAGTACATAAGTTTGCCAAAATAACTGGCTAGTTGAGCTGATGTCATATACCAGCCCTGGCTTGCCGCCAGAGTGGTGAGGTCACCCCAGGGCTCTCCATTTTTACCATCTTTGGGGAATTGATAACATAAGCCTGGATTATCGCTATCCGGTAACTGTTTGCAGTTGACATTGGGATAGGAGCCTATTTTGCCAAAGATATTTTCCTGACAATAAGCTACATAATTGTCACCATATTCCTGTGCCTGTTTAGCCTCTACTTGTTGTCGCTGACTCGAAGTCGCATTGTTGGGAAGGCTGGTCACTGTTTTACCAGAAAGATGTACAATAGCAAAACGTAACAACGCGTAATTTACATTGCGATAGCCAGTAGGTGAATTCCGTGTAGCTGTATCAGCAAAATTTTTCAATGTTTGGTAATCTGTTTGGGCATCATATAGATTCGAGGTATGTGTAAGCAGTTGCCGGAATGTAACCGTTTGTAAAGAAGCAGATACCTTCCAGTGAGCAGGCAGATAGGGGGCTAGTTTGGTATCCAGGGTAAGTCCTTTGGCTGCCAGTAGCTGCATGAGAGCTGTAGCTGTGATATTTTTGCTTACACTCGCCAAAGTATATCGATCCGTAATCAACATAGCTCTTGGATTAGCATCAGGGGCAAGTCGGGCATCACCACCTGCCCGCATCACTTTGTTCTCTCCTTTAAAGCCAATAGTAAACTGATATCCTACGCAATTGCCTTTGAGACGTTGTTCGATCAGATCTGCCAGCTTATCAGTATCCAGTTCCTTGCCAGGCGATACTTCTACCACAGTATCGCAGGCAGTGAGTAGACAAAAAGTAAAACATAGGGTAAGTACTTTGGACAATAGTTTCATAAACGGGTTGAAGATCATTGAGTGAAAAGATAGTATGAGTAATTGTGTTTGGAATTATTTTGTCTGATACACTAATCAGGTAATAGGACAAAGGTAGAATGGGTATGAAGGGCATTCAAGACATGAATATGTGTAAATGCTTATGAGAGAAGTTTATCTGGAGTGAACTGCCAAATTTGAATCCAACTTACTTGCTATAGATTTACTACACCGTTCTTTCTTGAGAATATGGAACTTGATGGACAGGCAAAACTGATGTTAAGTCGGCCAACTTGCCGTTTAAATTCGGAAATGAATAAATCGCGTTGTTGCAGTATGCTAGATTTTAAAGTCTAGACGATCAGCCAGGTCGCAAAGCTAAGTTGAGATTGAAGCCAGATGACCTTTCAAATTGCCGGATTGAAGATTCAATTCGCCAGTTTTAAGGTTTTACACTTTATTCTTTGGAAAACTTATTTATCCTTTGTACTGTCATTCAATTACTGATTTATATTTATGAAGAAAATAATCATCATTTCGGCCTTAGTCCTTGGTGGGGTTTTTGCGATTATGCAGCTATTCCGGCCAAAGATTCAAAATCCACCTGTTACACATGATTTTACGGCACCACCACAAGTGAAGAGTATTTTGGTTCGGGCATGCTATGATTGTCATTCGAATGAAACCAATCTTCGCTGGTATGACCAGATTCAACCAATTTATTCGACGGTGTCAAACCACATTAAAGACGGTAGAAAGGTTTTGAATTTTTCCGAGTGGGATAAATTAGCTAAGCCAGATCAAAAGGCGAAACTTTGGGAGTCCGTCAACCAAATTGAGCAAGGAGCAATGCCAATAGCAAGTTACTCTTTTGTTCATCAGGATTCCCATGTTTCAGCACAAGATCTGTTGATTCTTAAAAACTATTTACAGGGAATGGTTAAAAGAGATATAGGTGATACCTCAAAGTTGAATGATTTGCAAAAACAATATCACTCTAATGCAGGTTCAGACGAGACACTTCCCAAGTCTTTAAATGGCATTACCTATATTCCTGACTACAAGAACTGGCAGGTCATCAGCACATCCGAGCGATTTGACAACGGTACTCTAAGAATTATTTATGGTAATGATATCGCAGTAAAAGCCGTAAGATCGCATAACATCAATCCATGGCCAGACGGAACTATCTTCGCAAAAGCCGCTTGGGATGAACTTGAAGATAAAGACGGAAATGTTAAGACTGGGGCATTTAAGCAAGTTGAGTATATGATCAAGGACAGCAAACGCTTTTCCAAAACAAACGGGTGGGGCTTTGCCCGCTTTAAAACGCCTAAACTTGTTCCCTACGGCAAAACTATACTGTTTACGCAAGAATGCATCAACTGTCATAAGCCTATGAGCGATAATGACTTGGTATTCACTTTTCCTATTAAAAATTAACTCATGAAATCACATTCAACAATATTTATAGCCGTGTTGTTTCTTTTTTCCTGCGGACCTACTAAGCAAAAAGAGGAACTGATTAATACAAAAGCATCCATTCCGGAAACATTTGATATATCTGGAAAAAACTTGAAGGTGATAACTACTATGTTGAATCGTCACGATAGTACCACATCACTTCTTTACGGAAATGAAATAGCTTACCAGTCTGCTATGCAACATTTGAAAAAACCAAGCCTGGGCGAAAAGTTTACCTTGGTAACGTGGAAACAGCAATGTGACAAGCATTGGTTTGGTGCCAACATTCCCGGCGACCTTTTAGCTGTTGAAATACTGGAGGTAGGCAACAATCAACAAAAAACGGAACTTCACTATAGGAAATTACTTGGCAAATCGCTTACGCCTGTAAGTGATACTTTAGGTGCAAGCGATAGGGTCAATTTTATAATTTCACAGGAAGCATCCTTGACTCCATGATACTTGGTAAATATTTAACCTCATCTAACAGAAAGTCTTTTACAGTTTCTTCACTGGTTATCTGGGTAAGCGCGTTCGTGATGGGGGTATTAGCTTCTATTCCGAAAATCCTGCGGTTAAACATCAGTTTTGGAGAAGTCGCCATTGATTCGTTGATCGCCTTTAGCTTTTCGCTGTTTGTCTGGTATTATAATCTTTTTACGTTGCCAAGAGTGCTGATTGGGAACATTACCACAAGGTTTTTTGGTCTGAGACTGGTGAAAAGCCTCGCTTTAGGAATAATCTTTATGGCGATTCTTGTTATCATCAATCAGTTGTTCTTTTCATCCTATGGGTTCGGATCAATGATCTTAATGTATCAATTCCGAGGGATACTGATCAATCTCACAATTTATTTGTTTCTGTATTTACTATATCAAAGTTATGCCAACCAGGTTATTGCAGTTGAACTGGAAAGAATCAAGTCCGATCATCTCGCTGCACAATTCGAACTTTTGAAGCAACAGATTAACCCGCACTTCCTGTTCAACAGCCTGAATACGTTAAAATCAATGGTCGATATTGGCGATGAGCACGCGTCAGACTTTATTGTCAAGCTTTCGAACTTTTATCGGGCATCTCTCGACACCAAAAAACTCGATGTAGTTAGTATGGAAGAGGAGTTGAAGCTACTTGATTCGTTTTTCTTCCTGCTCCATGCCCGGTTTGAAGAAGGCATTCATATTGATGTTAAACTTACTGCAGGCCATAAAGCATCGTTTGTGCCACCTTTCGTACTTCAACTCCTTGTCGAGAACGCAGTTAAACACAACGTGATCGCTATTGACCTGCCCTTACATATCGAAATATTTTCGGATGAAGATTATATTGTGATACGAAACAATTTACAGGTAAAATCATTAACGGAGCCATCAACAAACCTGGGTTTGCAAAACGTGAATCAACGATACCAACATATCACCGGAATGCCTATAATCGTAAATGATTCGGGCAAATATTTCACCGTCAAATTACCAGTTTATGAAAATTTTAGTCGTTGAGGACGAATTAAAAGCTGCAAGGGCTTTGATAAAATTGATTACATCTGTAAAACCTGATGTGCAAATAAGCGGCCCCGTTCAAAGTGTTCGCTCAGCCATTGCCTTTTTAGAGACTAATCCGGTACCTGATTTAATTTTCATGGACATACAATTATCCGACGGCCTTTCTTTTGAGATCTTTGGGAAAATTAAAGTGCCAGCTCCTGTCATCTTTTGCACAGCCTTCAACGAATACGCGTTAGAGGCTTTCAAAACAAATGGAATAGCATATATCTTAAAGCCTTTTAATGGAGCGGATATCACAGCGGCATTCGATAAATTAGATCTGTTAACTAAGCCGACAAAGAACCAAAATTTTGCTGAGGCTTATCTGGCTAAAATGATCAAAGCTTCGCAGGAAACCGACGGCAAGAAAAGCTTTTTAGTTTATAAAGGCACCAAATACCTAACCATTGATACCTCTGATATCGCATATTTCTTTGTCCATAACGAAGAAACCCGGATAGTGACATTTGACAACGAATGGTATCCTGTTGATCAGTCACTTGATCAGACCGCATCACAATTGCCGGAAAAAGACTTTTTCAGATTGAATCGTCAATTCCTTATTTGTTTTCGTGCAATTAAAGAAGTGGAACATTACTTTTCCAGGAAGCTATGGGTGAAACTGACCGTTCCCGTTGAAGAAAAGCTGTTGGTTGGGAAAGATAAAACCAGCCAGTTCCTTCATTGGCTGGATAAACGTTAAAAGTTTTGAATTAGTAAATCAACGTCTTATAAGTTGGTAGACATGGTGATTTCTTTGTAAGTCTCAAACTCTTCCATATTCTTAGCCTTTTTATCCTTGATCAATTTATAGCTGTCAGGACCTAAGATCAGATGGACAGGAGGGCTCATATTTACCAGATTAACAAGCTCCTCGACTAGTTTCTGCGGATCGCCGGATTGCTTACTGTTCCTGATTGACATACCCTTGTGAGATTTATCGCTTTTATACTCTGATATCGCGTTTGTGGTGCAAGTAAGAGAACCGGCTTCTAGGAAGCGGGTTGAAGGTAAATGAGTGATAAAAAGACACGTTGATAATCATAGTTAGAATTGTTCAGTTGAATCCTTGCTCAGCTACCGAAACAAAGGTAGAATGGGTATGGAGTGTGTTCAAGACATCAATATGTGTAATTGGAGGTATAGAAAGTGGTGAGGCTCATAGACTAAAGGATAAATCTGTTCTTCTTATGTTCGGTTGGATCCAACGGAACACCATACAGAATGTAGTATCATATATTTAGACTTCCGCTTGCAATTGTTATAGCAAAACGGTTTATCTCACTAACCTGTGTTATCCTTTTATTCCTATGAAAAGATATTTGTCTGTATGTTTCTGGGTATTTCTTATATCCGTTCATTCGTTGTTTGCCCAGTCCAATTCTTCTCCCGAAACACTACCTGAGTTGATTCATGAGATTGAAAAAGTAATGCAGGAAGAAAAGATGCCCGGACTGATGGTATCCATTGTTTCGAAAGACTCTGTTTTATTTTCAGGTGGTTTAGGAGTGTCTGTTGTGGAGTCTGGACAAAAGGTAGATGGTAAGACATTATTTCATTTGTATTCTATCACCAAGATGTTTACAGCACTGGCTATACTTAGGCTCATACAAAGTGGGTCATTACACTTACAGGATAAACTGAGAGACATTGCTCCGGAATTGGTTTATACTAATCCATGGGAAAGTACTCATCCGGTACGGCTGGTACATCTGCTCGAACACTCCAGTGGTTTTGATGATACGCATCTGAATATGATACATAATACATCCATCCATGATCTGAAGGGGATAGATGCCGTCAACTTTTATCAAACCTGTCTGATAGCAAGATGGAAGCCAGGACTGGTTAGTTCGTATGCCAATCCCAATTACACCATAGTAGGATATCTGATTGAGAAATATTCAGGTATGTCTTGGGATAGTTATCTTCAAAAGATACTTCTGGAACCATTAGGAATGCATTATTCTGACTTTGATCTGAGAATCAAAGAGGAGAAGAGGTATGCCCGTGGGTATCGGTTTGCTGATGGTCATTACATTCCGTTTCCATTTTTTGTCCCAACCGGGAATGGAGCCGCCAGTGCTTTGCATTCCTGTGCCGAAGACATGACCCAATACCTTCGTTTTTTTCTGAATGACTGGAATATACATGGTGAGCAATGGCTGGATACAACGTATTTGTCTGCAATGGAAACCATTCATAGTACAGCCGGAGCCAGAGAAGGACTTCAGATTGGCTATGCTCTAGGTAATAGTACATTTTATAATCATCCCAAGGCTAATTTCAGAGGGCATGCCGGAGGAGGAGATGGGTTTGAGTCATTAGTTAATTATGACCGTCGGCACCGGATTGGCTATGCGATTGCAAATAATGGAGGAAAAGGCATGTGGCGGATTTCTGTTTTGATTGAAAACTTTCTGACGAGGGAGTTACCCGACTTTGTGCCTGCTACATTGGTGCAACAGCCAACAAAACCTGTTTTAAGGGATTATCCGGGTTACTATAAACCGATAAATGTTCGAAGTGAACAGTGGAACTTTCTTCAGCGAATCATTGGAGTAGTAAAGCTCTCCCAATGGGAAGGTGGACTGATTATAAAGCCTTTATTGGGAAGGGCTGACACCGTAGAATGGGTTAAAGATCGGTTATTCAAACGAAAATATGAACATCAGGCGTCGGTGGTAGTTGGACTGGATGAAAATGGAAATCCATTTTTACAGTCTGATATGCACCAGTATTATGAGAAGACGTCCTATCTGCCAGTACTGATTCAGCAACTTCTTCTGGGTCTGTCTGCACTTGCAATCGTATTATCAGTGATATGGGTACTGGTATGGTTGGTTATGGTATTAGTTAGAAAGGTAAGCCGGAGTCAGATTCTGGTTGGACTTTTACCTGGGATGGCGGTTCTATCAGGTGTGATCGCATTTAGGATAACGACTGTTACAGACTATACAAACCGGATTGCCTTTAACTCCATCAATCTGACATCGGTAACTATCTTTTTCACTTCCCTCTGTTTTGGTTTGTTTGCTTTTACAGGTCTGGGATTGCTTATAAAACAATGGACACACTTAAAAAGCTCATGGATCAGAGGTATACTGGCGTTTAACGCATTCTTCCTGACATACCTAGCTATTCTGCTCTTGATGCATGGGTGGATAGGCGTTAGAGTTTGGGCTTTATAGATCAATTGTATGATCTTCTTACTATGGCTACTAGCTGTTGGTTATCGTAGTAACTCTACTTAAACAAATTGATCAACCTTTTTTGCTTTATAGTATTCAAACTTCAGTCAATAAGGAACGTGAACAGCGTTCGGATATTCCTTCAATGTGACTGGAGTTTGAATATCTCTGACATAGGATCGGAATATAGATGTTTTTTGAGAGTGATTTGAACTCTGATCACATTGAAAATGGATTCAAATCAACGCTATCAGACTCGAATTACTGACAGAGCAGAAAGTTAGTTGAATATAGAGTATAGATTGGTGATTAAACTAGTTTGTTTTTTAACGCTTTGGCTACGGCTTCTGAGCGGGAATGAACCTGTAGCTTTTCGTAGATACGTTTGATATATCCTCGTACTGTATCTATTGCCATGGCATACTTATCCCCAATCATTTTGTAGCTAAGTCCTTCTACCAGGCCGTTGAGTACCTGAGTTTCCCGTTCATTCAGTTCTATTTTTTCAGCAGGGATTTGGTGGGAAAGACGAATCAGTGAGAGTACTTTACGGGCAATATTGGCACTCATAAACGAACCCCCATTGTATACTTGCTGGAGGGCAATCAGGATATTTTCTGGCTTTTCACCTTTGAGCAGATAGCCTGAGGCTCCTGCTACAATAGCTTCCAGAACTTTGTCATTCTCCTCCAAAATGCTTAGTATCACTATATGAACATGTTGAAAGGCTGGCAGTGCCTTGATTTTTTGTGTACAGGTAATACCATCCATGTGCGGCATTTCAATATCCATCAGAATCACCTGCGGTTGAATATGTGGTAAGTCCCTAAGCAGGTCCGCGCCAGAAGAGTAGTTACCCACGCACTCAAAATCATCAGAGAGTTGAAGCATAAATACGAGTCCTTCTCTATATGAATGATTATCTTCTGCAATGGCAACTCTCAATGGGGCATTTTTCATGGTAGGTACTTAATTGAACAGGCTTTGGAAAATGTGTTTTGTAATCGAAGAAAGGATAAAAATATGTTATATAAATGAAGAAACCTGTTTTTTGTTTTGTATCTGGTAAATATATTAAGGCTTGAAAGAAAGTGTAATCCGGGTACCTTGGCCGGGACATGTATCAATAGTAAGTTGACCGCCGAGTTCTTTTGCCCTGGTTTTCATGTTATTCAACCCATTTCCACGTTTGATTATTTCCGGATCAAAGCCTATTCCATCATCTTGTATCTCCAGACTAATAGTGCCACGAATTTCCTGTAATTGGATCGTAATAGCTGTTGCTTGAGCATATTTAATAGCATTGTTGATGGCCTCTTTAAAGATCAGATAGAGAAACTTACGCATGTTCATACTTAGCTGTGCCTGAGAGAGCGAATCATCCGCAAGAAAAACACAACGGATATTGCGTGCTTCCAATAATGGAATCGCAAATTCCTTCATACGCACGATGGTACGTTCCAGAATATCGTTGTCTGGTTTAATAGTCCAGATCAGGTCATTGATAGACGAGATACTGCCGTGTGCCTGATGACTGATATTTTCCAGAATAGGCAGAGTCTGTTCTTTTTCTTTGGCAGCATTTTTTACTAACAAATCACTATAAAGAGCAATGCTGCTCAGATTGGCTCCCAGTTCATCATGAAAATCGGCTGCAATACGATTCCGGATTTGCTCCATTTCCAGTCGTTTGCGAAGCTGATAACGTCGATACCCTACTGTTCCCACTATGCCGCTCATCAGCAGGCCTGCAATCAGCAAAAATACATTGCGACGCTGTACGGCCAGTTCCAGTGATTGCGAACGATTCTTTTCATTTAGTAAAGCAATTTCCTGCTGGCGTTTATCTGCTTCATATTTCGCCAGCAATTGTTGGGTTTTACCTCTAAGCTGAGCCTGGAATATAGAATCTTTGGCAACAGATGCGGCTTTAAAAAATGGATACGCTTTCTTGTAATTATCTGTATCTACATACAGTTCAGCTAATGCCATATTAGATGTATACAAGTCATCCTGATCTTGTGTTTCTTTAGCTAGTTCCAGTGCTTCCAGATAGTATCTTTCCGCCAGATCAAATTTTTGTAGTATCCTGTACATTTCTCCCTGATTGTGTAGGTTAACCCTCAATGCACCAGGAGATTCCAGTTCCCGTGACAGCTTTTCTCCTCTTTTTAGATAGGATTCTGCCAGCTTATATTGTTTTTTTCCTGTATATACTAATCCCAGGTTTACCAACAGATCAGTTTGTAATAATCTGTATTCGACCTGTTCTGCATGCTGCAAGCCACTTTTATAATAATAAATAGCTGTATCTACCTTGTCGATGTTGTCATATAGATTTCCCAGTTGATTTTCTGTAATAGCGAGGCTTGTGAGGTTGTTTAGCTCTGCTGCAATGGATAGTGCTTTCTGATAGTATGGAATTGCTCTATCATATTGTTGAGAGCCAGCAAGAATATTACCTACATTCAGGTATTCGCCTGGATTTTTTTGGTTGTATTTTTCCTGAAACTGAATAGATTCCAGACTGTATTTCATAGACATTTCCAGATTATCTACTTTTTTGTAGGCAATAGCTAGATTGCCTAAGGCTCCCATTTTTACCTTAACCTTAAATTTCGAAGGATTTTTCTGGATTACTTCCCATGCTTTCAGATAATAATTAAGAGTGAGAGGATGATCCCCTTTATGATGTGCAATAGTGCCTTTCAGAAAAGGTATACAATATTCCAGTGGTGCATATGTTTTTAATTGACTTCGTAATGAAGCTAATTTCTGACATAAAGAATCAGCTCGTTCGTATTCACCTTTGATAATATATTGAAAACTGCAATCTTTCATAGCAATCGCATACAGTGTATCAATGGGTTGTGTATGCAGAAACCATTGTAGTGAATCCAGTGTCTGCGGAACTACAGCAACAGGTGACTGTGGATGAGCAAATTGACTTAGCCACAGGACGCAGATAGTAAATATGTTTGTTTTCACAGAGTTAGCATTTACATATTTATCTATTAGTAGCTATGCTGTCTCAATATGTAACTATGAGATTACAAAGGTTACCTGGAGATAATCTTCTCTGTAGTGCAACATGATGAAGGGACTAAGAAATGGCTTATAAAAACAAAGTGCCTTTCCAGAGGATGAAAAGGCACTTGAATATATTACTGATATTGAATATAAATCGGCTGTGGATATAAGGTCAGCATCTCTTCTGGTGACATAACTCGAGGCTGATTTACCCGTTTGGTATCATTGCCGTAAAATATTTTGAATCCGGCAAACTGTACAGGTTCATGTGTAATGGCGATCCGGTACGAGTTGCGTTTCTTGGCAGGAGGTCCCCATCCGTCCATATGCATGACAATCTGTACTTCCGGAGATGTTTTAATCTTTTTATAGTTGGTAATCATGGGTTTTACAAACCGGTGTACTACCAGAATCTTGGGAGGAATATTGTTGTCTTTTACCAGTTTACCAAGATAATCTGTTACATAGTTGATATCGGCTGCATCAAATGTTCCAATTTCTTTACCAGGACGTTTTTCACCTTTCATGGAGAACTCCGGATCGATACCCAGGTGTACATTTGGCATGCTCAGGTATTTCTCCAGTTTGGGTACTTCATCCTGTACCTTGCTGAAACCTACCTGAATATCCAGAAATACAATGGCATTTACTTTTTTCGCCATCTCAATTACCCTATCTATCTGATGATGAGGCATCCGTAAACGGTAGGTGTTATCTTTCTGAGGTAAGCCCTGTGCTGTAACTGCAATGTAGTGAAGAGCTGGAATAACAGGGGTTTCAGGATCTGCCTTTTCCCATTTCTTTACATCTTCTTTCAGACGTCTCAGCATTTCCTCTTCAGGATATTCTCCCAGAATACCCATTTGTTTGGAGTATAGGTTACCATAATAAGCCACGATACGTGAGAAGGGAAGAATGGCACCTGCTCTTGGATAAGGAGCTTTTACCGGCCAGTATTCAGTTGTATCTGCTCGTGACAGAAAGGCTACTTTCTGGCTATACAGCGCTGTATCAAGTGGGGGATAAGTTACTGCTTTTTCAGCACTGCTATCTGTTGTAGCAACCGAATCTACTTTAGCTACCTGAGCCGTAGTATCTGCTGATGTAGTTCTATCCTGTGATTTGGATTGACTACAGGCTATAAACAGAATGGAAAAAGAGGTAAAAAGAAAAAGAGAAGCCAGTACCTGTCTGGCAATAGAAAACTTGTGTTTCATCAGGTGAAATACGGAAACAATGACTTAAATAATGAGTAAAAACGATCAGGTTGGTAGAAAGTATAAAAATTCAGGGCCGAAATTACTATTTTATTATTGTATTGCAACATCATGGGTAGTCAATTTTTATTGATACTCATAGGGTTAACAAGGTGTAATTTATCTACCGTTTTACACTATACATATAAAGAATATACTTTTCTGAAATAAGTATTTCTACAGGCACAGGAAAATGGTAAGATATCCGACCTGTGCCTATACGTAATTAATGAGAGTAGGTTACAAATAAGTATATTTTAACTGGTTCATACTCAGGTTTTGAAAAGGTTCAAGGGACAAAATGGAACTTAAATAATAAGGAAGGATCTTGCTAATTTCGGGAAAGCTTTCTTTGAAGAAGACAGCTATGTTGATGGAATGCTCTTCTATAAAATACAAGATATTCAGTCTGGATAAAGGTTTGGATTATCATATAAATAACAACTATCTTGGACGGTATGTAAAAGTAATGCTCAAAATCATCATTATGAGAATACTATTTTTAGTAGCAGTTGTTTTTTTTAGTGTAATCTATTCCTTTGGACAAGGTAATCCATCGGATGATGCTTACTTTAAAGCAAGATCTATTATCCGGGATCTGGATTCTATTGTTGCTCCCAATGGCATTCAGGAAACCTATCCGGTAAATATTGGAGGTGTAAGACAATGGGTATATGTGCGTGGACAAAATAAAGACAATCCGATTCTGTTGTTTGTACATGGAGGGCCTGCTTCTCCTATGTCACCTGTGATGTGGATGTTTCAACGACCTGTAGAAGAGTATTTTACAGTCGTTAACTATGACCAACGAGCATCCGGAAGAACGTTTATCTCCAATGATACACTCTCACTAGGGCAGACTATCACCATTAGCCAGTATGTAAAGGATGCCATCGAACTGGCAGAGTTTGTTACAAAAAAATACAAAAAGAAAAAGGTGATTCTGATGGGACATAGTTGGGGTACAATTGTCTCCATGCATGCTGCCTTGAAAAGACCCGATCTGTTTTATGCCTATGTTGGTGTAGGGCAGGTGATAAATACTGTAGACAATGAACGGGTTAGTTACGATTTTGCTGTACAGGAAGCTAACCGGCTGCATAATGAACTTGCATTGAAAGAGTTACAGTCTATTGCTCCCTATCCTGGTAATCAGCCGATCACAAGAGAGAGAATTATTATTGCCCGAAAGTGGCCACAATATTATGGCGGGCTGTCTGCTTACAGAAATACCTCAGACTATTACTTTAATGCACCTTATCTTTCCCCTGATTATTCGAGAAGTGATATTGCATCTATTGATAAGGGAAGTCTCTTTACACTGGAAAAAATATTGCCCGAATTCTTAAAGGTCGACTTTAAACCTGTTAAGACCTTTCCTGTTCCTGTGTTTATGTTTATGGGCAGACATGATTATACAACCCCTTCAGAGCCTACACAACACTGGTTGCAACTGGTAAAAGCACCGATCAAAAAAGGAATCTGGTTTGAAAATTCCGCCCACCTGATTCCATTGGAAGAGCCAGGAAAGATGCTGTTATCCTTGCTGAACGAGGTGAGACCTCTGGCTGTGGAGAAAAGTAAGTAATCAACCCAAAACAAACTTTATAACTATAAAAAGAAATTCAATTGAAACCAGACGTTATTGCTCAATTACAGACATATAGGCAGAAAGACAAATTTTCGGAAGAATCATGGAAAAAGCGAGGACTTATTCCTTCTCCTAAGGAAGTTTCTCTTGCAATGAGTACTTTAATTAATGATTGCCTGGATGAGGTTCTTGGTAAAGATCCGCAATCTGTAACCAATGCAGAATGGCAAAACCTTCTCATCAATAATCTTGCTAAAGTCTCCAGAATGGAATATGACACAGAAGAAAGAGAATTCCTCTGTGATTGTTTTGCTTATATCGCAGATCTGCTTGATATAGATTTTGGACTAGCATTAGATTCGTTTATGTATGGAGCTGATATGGCTCGTTCTCTTGCTTTAGATAATGCTCCCTCCGGGAATTATCAACTTCGAACACAGCCTTGTGATGGATGTGATAATCTATTAGAAACATGGGTAATAGAAAGAGCAGGTGTTCCGGATTTTAGCTGGTTCGTTGTTAAATGTAATCACTGTCATGCATATACATTGCTCTCTGTTGGTTCAGGCATTGGTGAGCTAAAACGAGGAAATTATGAGTTTGTTGAGCAGATTAGAAAAGACCAGTTTACCTATGCAGAAGCACAAGCACGAGTAGCTCATTTAAGAAAAGGATGAAGTAAAAATGGACAGTCTTTTGTCTTGGTTACAGTTATAACATTAATATCTCACAAATCTGGATTATATCTTGTTCATTAACGAGAGCTCATACATCATACAATTGAGGTGAATCGGCTATGTAAAGTTCAATGAATTCAGATAGTGAATCAGTTATAGGCTTAAATTCATCTCTATGTGGTATGATTCCTATAGTATACTTGTTATCCGCCTTTACTTCAACTCCATACCACCAACTTGCAGTCAAATAATCTGCGAATACATATAGAGACTTTTTCTCAGCCAGAATATGACCTGGAAATTTCATAGTAGAAGAAATAATGTCTTCAATAGGATAAAAGGAGAACCCTTGCTCATCATAGTCTATGGAGTAACGAATATCCATACCGTTTACTCTAGAATAAAGTTTTTTTAAATCGTCAGGAAGAACTATTTTATTAGTTTTTTCTATGTCCTCGATTTCAGCTATTGTTCGAGGTATAATTCGAATATTTTGTTTTTTCCAATAATCTATAAGAAGATTGATATGTATGTCTAGTGCATTCATATGCTAGCCTTGTACTTTGTTTGGTGTTTTTATGGAGTATCTTGTCTTTCAGAAAAGTAATCTGGTGACGTCAAATAGATAGTTGTAGGCTTGGTGAACTTACAAGTTCGATAAAATGGAAAAATGTACAAACATGATTACTTAAAAGCCAAATTTTCCAGATACACTAGTTTATACATTTCAGATGTGTCATTTATATATCGTTGATCGTCGTAAGGGGCTGGATAGGGGAGATTTACCAGATACTCATAGTCTATATGTTTTTTGGCTTCTTCCAGTAATTCCTTCTTTATTCTTTTATAGTTTTCCCGAAAAAATATCGAGATCGCTTCATATAACAAATCAACAAAATCTCGGACGAGGTTCTGCGATCCAAGAATATCTGCATAAGACAAAAAGAGTGTATATAATTTAACTCCTTGTATAGTGGATGAAGGTAATACTTCAATTGTACCTTTTTTTTCTTTTTTAAGAACAATACATAACATCACATCCGTTTTGGCATTCACAATTATATTTTTGGGAAACAGAATATGCTTTTCGATAAATTCCTCAAGATATTCTCTGATTTTATAAGAGACCCTGGGTCTGTCATATAAGTCATATGAGGACAATTCAATTTTAAATTTCATAAAAGTAGTTTATTATCTGGTAAAACATTTACTTCAGAGCTATCTCCCATCTAATGTCACTATAAGCTAATATTAATGATTTGAGCCTATAGGTACAAATCATCAATGTATTGTTGTTCTTCAAATGGAACTGGGTAACCGAAAGAATCTATATATTCAAAATCCATTTTATCTCGTAACTGATTCAAATCCTCTGGCGATACACTTTTATATTTTTTGGTGAAAAATAATGTAATAGCCTCAAATACAGATTCAGCGAATTTTACATTTGGCTTGCTTGAATTTATTATGTCTCCAAAAGGAATGAAAACGATTGTACTTTCGGCCTGTTCATTATATTCTTTGATGGATGGTAGTAATATATCAATTACATTACCAAGTGTATCTTCTTCAAAACAAAGCGTCAATACCACTTTCCACTTACTTTTAAGTATAATTCGTTTTGGGATAAGAATAGTTTGAATTGTTAATTGCTCAAGGTATTTGCATATTTTATGTGATACCTGAGGTCGATTGGGTGATTCTGCAAACTGTTCAATTTTAAATTCCATTTTTGAATAGATAGGTTAGTGGGAAAGGTCACTGAAAATAGTATAAAATAAAGATCCTGGCAAGTAACTTTGTTAGTTGTTTTCTAATGGGTTTATAAATAGCTGAGATACTGGTTATTCTATAAATAGTATGAAAAAGTTCTTTTGGAAATTAATTTTGAGGCTTTTTGCTGAATAGAATATCCTTACGGAGAATGAGTTGAGTGATTAAAGATTGCAGAAGTAAGCTTGCTGGATCGGTGTTTGTTTTGTATTTTTAAGGCCTGGTGTAAATAGCATTGGCTATTGTTTGTAAAGTCTTTTAAACAGCATTAGGTGCGTTTTAATGCATTTAAACAGGTGTCGATGAAGTATCCCACGGTTAATCTGTGATAGCGTTAAAAACGCTCTTATGTGTTTTGTGAAGGTCTCTTATTGTTTAATTCATTGTTCGTATATATTCCTTTTGATCCATGTCGTATTCCGATCCACTGTCTCAATCTCATGATGAATATCACAATAGTTACAGGTCTGCCTATCACCTTTTCCTGAAGATGCCAGAGCAATATGTAACAGCTTACAATCGCTTCTTACGTTGGTTACAGGCTCATCCGGATGGCGACCGGGTCAGGATGGTTGAATCCATGCGGGGTGTTGACAGACGCTATAGTAATATGCTCTACGACTTTTTTGTATACAGAGGCATTGTGGTCAACATTACAGGAGTACTCCAGAACAAGCAAGTGACCTACAGCTATCATCTGGCGCAGGACCGCAACCGCAACTACCAGATTTCCTCTGAAAGTGTAGATGAACTCAGTGGAGAAGGTTTTCAGACTCGGCTTGATGCGGAAGCGGCAGCTTTTCAGCATGCCTTTGCCTTACTTGAGCAATGGATAGCCGACCAGGCACATTTTGGTATTAACATGTAAGATGAATGCATTGTAATAGGAGTTTCTGAAATATACCTTGACAGGTGCGAAAATATACTAACAAAACAGCCGACTTTACTAGAGTCGGCTGTTTTGTTAGTAGGTTGGTTGTTTAGTTTATGCTCTTTCCAGTTCAAATAATGTAATTTCAGGGCGTACATTAAACCGAATCTGCCATAGGTTGCCCAGTGCTCTGTTGATGTATACTACTCGGTCATTACCCAGTTCAATTTTACCAGCTGTATATTTTTTGTTTTTTACAGGTAGGACAGGTGGTGGTAAAAAGGGTGGTTTACATTGACCTCCATGTGTATGGCCGGATAAAATCCAGCCTGCATAATTGTTCCATACATCCAGATCACATACATCCGGGTTATGACATAACACAATGGTAGGTTTGTTGCTATCATACTCTTTCATTGCACGTTTGGGAAGAAAGTTAAGGCCCCAGTAATCATCAATGCCGATAAAGGTAAGACCAGCAGTTTCTGTTTGTGCATTCCTCAAAACATATACACCATTCTGTTCCAGCATTTCTGAAATGTTATCAGCTACATTTTGCTGAGACCAGTTTTTTCCATAATCGTGATTACCAAGAATGCCCACTGTACCATGTTTTCCTTTTACACAATGTGTAAGTACCTCGCTTAATTCCTGATAAAGAACCTGGTCTTTGTGTGTGCTTACATAGTCGCCTGTATATACAACAAAGTCAGGATTAAATGCCTGTGCTTTCTGAAAAGAATCAATCACAAAACGATGATCAAACCTTTTGCCTATATGAATGTCACTGATCTGCATGACGGTTTTACCAACCAGATTATTGGGTAAATTGCGGACAGGCATTTTCAGTTTTACAAACTCCAGCCAGAAAGGCTCAACCTGCCAGGTATATAAGCCACCCAGAATCCCAGCTCCTGTCAGATACATAAACTTTCGTCTTTTCATAAGATGCATAATGGGCAACGTGTTTCTATCTATTTGTCTGCTATATACCAGTATTTGTAACTTTATATACCTCAATAATCTGAAAAGTGAATGATAGGTATTCGCTTACAATGCACCAACATGAATCATCTCGAATTTTGAGTAAAAGCTGTCATGGAGAAAGTAATAACAAATGTCATAAAGAGAGTTATGATGACTTCAATCGTGGCAGGTGATGTAGGTGCGCTGGCGATCTTTTCTCCGCGAGGTTGGCTCTTGGCCTGCGGGCAGAAGGATCGGAGAAAAGTGTCCTTTTTGGGGTACTTTTTTGGACAAGCAAAAAAGTACCATGCCACAAGTAAAAGAAAGTTAGGGAATTTACGGAAAGAAAGGAAGAAAGCTGAACCAATAAAGGTAAAGGTCAATCAGACATAAACGCACAGTTGAAATTAAGAATGATTTGTATTCAGGACTAGTCTTCCTTGCGAAATAACTTCGCATCAGCCCAAAAGGTGCCAAACGGAATAATAGAAGCTACCAGTGCCAGTCCTGTTTTTCGGAAATTCCATCGGTGTTCAATTGCAACCATAATGACCAGAATCACATAGGCAATAAAGAGAAGTCCGTGAGCCATACCACATATTTTGTTGGCTTCCGGCATATGAAATATATATTTCAATGGCATGGTAACAAATAAGATCACAAGAAAGGATACACCCTCTATAAATCCGATTACACGAAGTCTTCCCAGAGAGGTAGATAATAAATCTGTCATAAAACAGTGATAGAAGAATAGAATGAAATAAAACGATAAAGACGGTTGCGAAAATATACAACAGTACGTTGACTGCCTACATTGTGTTCATTTCTTTTTCAGTTCAAACGGAGTAGCTGGCAGTCCTTCTTTGTTGATCAGATTGGCAGTTGCCGGATTGTCTGCCCATGCATAGCGAACTATAGTTGGGTTGCTTATCGTCTTATTAGATACTACCACAGTATTGCCTTTTATCTCCGCGTCTGCCCATACAAAGTTTTTTCCATCGCTGGAAATAGCAAACCCATTCAGCTTAGCATTCTTTCTGGTAAGTAATCCATTACCTGTATTTTGAAAAGTAATTGTAACTTGATTTGGTTTAAATATAGCCTGTTTTGCTGTGGGGCCGGAAGCTACCAGATTTTTCTCTCCATACGCTATTTTTCGGGCCTGTAAGGCCAATCGCTTGCCGACATCCTGTTTGTTTAATGGATGAATATCATTCCACTCACCAAGGTCTATGGTAACTGCCATGCCTGTATTGGGGAGTGATAACGTCTGATCCTGAGATTGTCTGAGTTTGGCCCAGTCGCTTTCCTGTGGAGTAGACCTTTCTTCCATGAAATTCGCAAGTTGTACGAATAGAAAGGGGAAGTTGCCCTGATGCCATTTGTCTCTCCAGTTTTTGATCATTGCAGGAAACGTTTGGGCGTATTCCTGAGGTGCACTGGCATTGGCTTCACCCTGATACCAGATCACCCCTTTGATGGAGAGGTTTAGTAAGGGGGCTATCATGTTGTTGTATAATCCGGCAGGCTTCCATCGGATAAATGTCTGACTTTGCAGGGGAGGTATAGATGTTCCCAATTTATATTTCCAGGTGCCTTTCAAGTCAATCGTGTCTGCTCCAACTGCCAGGTAGTATGGTTTGTCAGCAATAAACCCACCCCGGTCTGCATTGTTGATGACACGAACTACAATCGTATTCTGACCTTCTTTCAGAATTCCTGGTTTGATCTCATACCGGCGGGGAGGATATTGATAGCCAGTTGTACCTACAAACTGCCCGTTGACAAACACAGAATCCTGATCTACAATGCGTCCCATCCATAGTTTGACAGGTTTGCCCACAAACGAAGAGGGTATTGTGACTGTTTTGCGAAACCATACTGCTCCATTCTTTTTTCCCATTGGCCCGTCTGCCCAATAGCCAGGGATTGACATCTCTGCCCAGTCACTGTCATTTAGTTCAGGGGCTGTCCAGCGTGGTTGACTGGTAATACCCATGTCTGTTTGATTGAGTGACTGATACCAGGCAGCCGTTCTGGATCTGTCGCTGGCTTCAATTGCCTGAATAAGGCTGTCATTTTTAAATTTTTGTAATTCCTCATACGCTTTCGGAAATGGTTTTAAGGCATCTTCACTTATCCAGGCTTCTACGGGGGAGCCTCCTAAAGCGGAATTGACCAAGCCAATAGGAACATTGTGATAAGTTTGTAGTTCTCTGGCAAAAAAATAGGCTACTGCTGAAAAAGAAAGTACATTTTGTGGTGTAGCGGCTACCCAGGAACCAGATTCCAGATCTGTATGCGTTTTTTTGAAATCATATTTATCAGGTACCAGAAACTGCCGGATGGTTGGCTGGTTTGCTGTCGGAATAATCGAGCTATACTTTTCTTTTACCCGCTCCATGGGCAGTTCCATATTCGATTGTCCGGAACAAATCCATACATCCCCAAACAGCACATCCTGAATCTTCACCTCATTGCTTCCTTTGAATACCATCTCAAAAGGACCACCTGCCGAATGGGCTGGAAGTTGAAGCTGCCAATTGCCCGTTTGATCGGCTTTGGTTGGGTAGGATTTACCTTTAAAGGTAAGAGTGATAGCTTCACCCGCAGATGCCCAACCCCAAAGTTTTACTGGTTTATCCCGTTGTAAAACAAGTCCGTCACTAATGAGTCGGGGCAGTCGTATCTGGCCAAATACAGGAGTAGCTAATAATAGGAAAATGAGAGCGGTGTATCTATTCATTGACAAAGAGATATAGAGTCAATGCAAGGTAGATAATTCTGAAAGTCACCGCAAGTGGAATCAAACATGTAATAAGTAGGATGCGATCAATATAGTAGACAGAAGAGTTTCTCTAGTTTCCCTCTTGTCTGTTTTATTGTCTAATATACTCTCTCTGTCCTCCTGAAAGGATCTTTTGGCAAATAGAGATGCGTTTGGTGTCTGAGAGAAAAAATACACTTCAAAAGTAAAGACCGACAATCTTGTCACACCTGTCCCATAGTAGTGGGAGGTTCCTTTCAGGAGGACAAAAAAAGACTGGGAAAAAAGAGCCGTTCTTCAATTGACAATAGGAGGAAGTCATATGATTCACTTCCTGTCAGGTTAGATAAAACCTCTTATGAACAAACACAAGACTGTACACCCATTCCATTACCCGGCTTTTCTGCATAGACAGTAAGATAGAGCAAATCAGTTATTTCTTTTGGAATAGCCACTATTTCCTGTTCAGATAAATATCCATTCAACGTCAAATCTGTAAGAGAAACAGCCTGTTGCTGCTTGACCTGTATATTTTCAAATCCCAGCTTCTCAATAGCTACCAGATAATCAGACAGCTCTGCATGCTGAATAATCGCTGTAATAGCCGATCGACCTCCTGGTTTAAGTACGCGAAAGATTTCAGCAAAGACTTTTTCTGTGTTGTGTGCTAGATTCAGTACCTGACTGTTGGTAACAACATGTGCAGAAGATCCAGCGAGTGGCAATTCTTCTGGATTGCCCTGACGAAATTCGACACTTACAAAGCCCGTTGTTTGGCGTGTAACATCTGTTGTGGCAGATAGGGTTGTTGGTACAATTCCGATTACTTTGCCATAGGGAGCTACGATATCCTTGAAAACAACTATATTGGTATCCATATCACTAGTCAGATCAACCAAGATATCATTTTCTTCAATCTGGGCATATTTTGCAAGCAAACGTCCATCAATGGATTTTTTTTGAATTTCAGCACTTACTGTGTGTATAGCATTCATAAGATAAAGCATTTTGTATATAGAAGTGGGGATCTAGCCTTTATAAGATACCAGAAAAATCCCCAAAGCTATCTAGTATGATAACCTATCCAGATAGAGAGAAGTTCGTAAATTGTGGAAATTGCTCTTTGAAGTAAACGAATGGGGAGGAAAGGCATAGAATTTTTACATTTGTAACCATACTGCTGTATTATACGTTGTATTCAGCACATACATAGTACACTATACACTTATCCTTATACCGATATGAAAACATTGGTTGCTTATCTGAAATATGCTACATGCATAACACTTGTGTCCGGATTATTGCTTTCCTGTAATGAGGACAGAGACAAAACACGTACAGAAATGGCTTTAGAAGAAACGGGAGAGGCGATTCAGGAAGATGCCAAAGATCTGGCTAATGAAATAGAAGGGAAAACGGATTCTGTTGGTGACAGACTGGAAGAAAACAAAGATGAGTTTGTGGCAACCATGCAGAAAAAATCCAGAGAGCTGGATAATGAAATTGACGAGTTAGAAGCGAAGATTGATAGACAGGGTAAGAAGGCTGACAGAAAAGTAAAAGCAGAGATCGCAGCACTGGAAGTAAAACGGGATGAATTAAACAGAGATATTGAGAAATTACGCAGATCCTCGGGAAATGCCTGGCAGGATATGAAGGCAGGTATCCGAAAAGCGGTAGACGAACTCGACAGAGGCTTTGAAGAGGCCAAAGAAAACTTTGAGAAAGATTCTGACAACTAATTAAAGCCTTATTGAAATTTCTATAGATCTCCGTGAAGTATGATCAATATGATCATACTTCACGGAGATCTTCTAATTCTATACAGTTGAGCACAAAGCAAAAGTAGCCACTTGTGCTAGCACTTACAGGTAAAAATAGACTATAAAGAAAATATTGTTACCTGTAAGTGTGAGATAAATCTCTGGTAACTAATCAGGCATTAAAGCCTCCATCAATAGTTACCCATGAGCCCGTGATTTGTTTCCCCTCTTCGCTTGCCAAAAATGCTACCAGGCCTGCCACATCTTCCACTGTACCATACTTGGGTAGAGCCATCCGGCTGCGTGCATAGTCGGCGTGCTCAGTATCTGCTGGGTTCATATCCGTATTGGTTGGACCGGGCTGCACCAGTGTAACAGTAATCCCTTTTGGGCCTAGATCACGTGCCAGTCCACGGGTAAAACCTTGTAAGGCTGATTTACTCATCGTATAGAGTGTGGTTTGCGTTCCTATAGCGTTATCGGCCATGTTACTTCCTATGGTGATGATTCGTCCACCGGTTTTCAGGTGTTTTACAGCTTCCAATGTGGCTACATACACCGCTTTTACATTTACATCCATTATCTGGTCGTATTCATCAATAGTATGCTGGTGAAAGTCTTTACCAATGTAGATGCCCGCATTATTCACCAATATATCAAGGCCTCCAAATTCAGCAACAGTTTGGCTTACTGCCTGGATAATATCGGCTGATCGGGCACTATCTGCTCCTATGGCGATGGCATGACCACCGGCAGCATTGATTTCATTGGCTATGGTTTGGGCTTTCTCTGCTGACTGACTATATGTAAAAGCTACACTTGCTCCTTCGGCCGCTAAACGACGTACAATTGCAGCCCCTATTCCACGGCTTCCGCCAGTTACTAATGCTATTTTGTTTGCTAACTTTTTCATGATGATTTTTATTTATTTTCAACTCATGACACAAACGTAAGCGCATTACGTTACCTTTGCTAGTAAGCAACAAATTGTTAGGTACTAACAAAAAAGTAAGAAATGAGAAAAGAGAACTCAACCAACGCTTTGAATGAAAAACGCATTATAGACACGTGCGGTATGGCGGTTTCTTTACGGGTAATCGGTGGCAGATGGAAGCCAGCCATTTTGTGTCGGCTGGTGTATGGTACTATGCGTTACAGTGAGTTGAAAAAATCGATAGAAGGGATTTCTGAGCGAATGCTCGTGGCTCAACTGCGTGAACTGGAGCAGGATGGGATAGTGCGCAGAGTAGTATATGCCGAAGTTCCGCCAAGAGTGGAATATGAGATCACTGAGTTAGGGAATACCATGAAACCTATGCTGGGCGCGATGTCTGACTGGGGCAATGCTCATCGCAGTTTAACCGAACAAAAATCCACTTCCGATTCTGAATTGACAGAAGCTTAACTAGTGATAAGTATCCTCAGTCGCTACTAGTACAAGCTTGCTTTGAATTATTTATTCTAAATTTCTATTTTCGAGATATATCATCGTGAATGACATACTTTCGGTCAGTGACCTGACTCATGTGATTAAAGCCATTCTGGAAGAAGATCCGGACTTACAACAGATTTCAGTAAAAGGAGAAGTCTCTAACCTGACAATCCACTCTTCCGGACATGCCTATTTTACCCTGAAAGATGAAGAGTCGCAAATTTCCTGCGTGATGTTTCGCGGGCAGATTAGTCCACTGATACGACCTTTGCTCAAAGCAGGAGCCAAACTGGTGGTAGAGGGTGATGTGACTGTCTATGTATCTCGTGGTCAATACCAGATGCAGGTAACGAGTATCCGGGATGCAGGAATTGGCGACTTATTTCAACAGTTTTTATTACTCAAAGAAAAACTCAAAGAAGAAGGGCTGTTTGAATGGGAGCATAAAAAGCCCTTGCCTGCCTTTCCTCAGAAAATAGGTATAGTGACTTCGCCAACCGGAGCGGTGATACAAGACATGTTGCGGGTATTTGAACGCCGTTATCCCTGTGTTGAGGTGATACTGTCTCCCTCTCTGGTTCAGGGCGACTTAGCCGCCGAGTCTGTGATCCGGGCTTTTCGGCGACTTCAGGAAGAACCTGATCTGGATGTGATAATTATTGCCAGGGGTGGGGGTTCTACGGAAGATTTGTGGGGGTTCAATGATGAACGTCTTGCCCGAACCATTTTTGATTCGGCTATTCCTGTAGTGTCAGCGATTGGACACGAAACTGATTTTACCATTCTCGATTTTGTAGCCGATGTTCGGGCTGCTACACCTACAGCGGCTGCCGAACTCACCACGCCTGACCGGGCTGAATTACTGAATGCACTGGATAGTACCAAGATCTATTTTCTGGAACTATTGCAAAAGCAACTGAATGAAAGCGAACAGTTTTTGGATGACTTTACTGAACGGTTAGGGTGGCAGATGAGTCGTTTATTGCAAAACAACAAAAGCCAGCTGGATTTACTTGAAGCCCAGCTTCAGATATTAAATCCCAAAGCCTTCCTGACCCAGGGATATTCCATTACATTGAAGGATGGCAAGAAGATACTTTCTTCTGAGGAACTGCAGAAAGGGGATGAGATTGAAACCGTCTTACAGGATGGCCGTGTGACATCGATAGTGAAGTGATCATATTAAACGTTTGAATTAACATTTATTTCACTATGTATTATAGGTGAAATTATAATCTGGAATGAGGAGAGAATTATACGAAGCGTATTTTCTTAAAATACGTGAATATTTGATAGCTATTGATTTTGAGACAAACCCTGAAGGGTCTTCAAGCATTCAAATTGATTTGCTTCAGTCTGCCATTGGAAAACCTTTACCTATAGCTTACAGAGTATGGCTTCAGTATTTCGGGAATAGTATGTCTCATATACTATTTGAGGGAGACAAACTTACTGTCAGTGATTGTAAGAGTGCAAATGAAGAATTAAATAAAAGAAATTATGATCTTATCAACTATGATCTATTTCTTGCCATTAAGTATAGGAGCTATGCTCATGTATTTACTCTTATTAAATCAGAGAGTGAAGATCCTGAAGTAATTACGTTTGAAGCAAGTGATGTGTTATTGGATACAGAAAGTCACTTTACTATATGGATTAGAGAGGAAATCATCATTTTGTTAAAGCTTAAAGCAAGTTTAAAAGGGAAAGAGTGGGTAGAAAAAAAGCAATGGTTATCTATAGATACATTAGATTATAACAAGGGAAATGGTAATACAAGTACTTATCATGACTATGTTACTCGTCGGCAAGCCTTTTCAAACATAATTTATGAACAAGATCTGCAAAGAGGTGAGCTAACCTTGCCTGACGAGTTTGAAGATAAGTGGATTGCCTATATGAGAGCTAATCAGCTTTCCCATTATTTGAAGCTACCTGATTAGTACTTTTCCAATTGAATGACAACGCAACAATTGTCTCACTTCTCTGAATTACCTATCCGCAATACATCCAAAAGTTTTATACTTTTGCAGTGACCCGTTTTACTGGGTCACTGCAAACATCCTGATCTTAAAAAACCATACAGAATGGAACTCACTATACGCGATGCTACATCGGACGATGTACCTGCTATTCTTGCTATTATCAACCATGCTATAGCACATACTACGGCTGTGTATGATTATCAACCTCGGTTGCTGGATGTTCAGCAAGCCTGGTTTGATAAGAAACAAGTAGATAACATGCCTGTACTGGTGGCTGATTACAATGGAAAAGTAATAGGATTTGGGAGTTATGGTATTTTCAGACCCTGGGAAGGCTATCGTTTCAGTGTAGAGCATTCCATCTACGTTTCTGAAGAATCACGGGGAAAAGGAGTGGGGAAGATATTATTGGAAGTGTTGATAGATAGAGCCCGTAAGCAAGGATTTCATACCATGATTGCGGGTATTGATGCGGAAAACGTAGTCAGTTGTGAACTGCATCGGAAACTTGGCTTTCAGGAAACAGGACGGCTAAAAGAAGTGGGATATAAATTTGACAAATGGCTGGATCTGGCCTTTATGCAGTTATATTTGTAGCAACGCTATGTTATACTTATTTATTCTTTGTTTGTGAATTCCTCCGAAACCTTTAATCTCGAAAAGTCTCTCACTCGCATTCGCGACATCCAATCTTTACTACAGGAAGGCAATCAGCCTTTTGATGATTCTGTTGGTCTTTTTGAAGAAGCCACTCAGTTGATTAACGCATGTCGTTCGTATTTGCTGGAAGCTGAAGTGAGGCTTCAAAAATTATCTGAAAAATAGAAGAATAATTGGATAGGGTTTTACTATTTTTAGAAAGATGTACTGGGATATTTTCCAACAAACCTCTTTCTGAAAATAGCATCCTTCTCTATGCAAAGAAAACTACTGCTTCTCTGCTTCCTGGTATGGACAGGACATGCATTCTCTCAGAATGCAGCTGTGAATCCTGCACTATTGAAAAGTTACTGGCAGGCACGCTGGATTGTCTATCCTAACGTTTCCCAACAAGCGTATGGGATCTATCATTTTCGTAAAACCCTGGAGCTGACCAGTAAGCCATCTACCTTTATTGTGCATGTATCGGCTGATAACCGCTATCGGTTGCTGATAAATGGACAGCCTGTGGCCAGTGGTCCGGCACGCAGTGATTTGTTGAACTGGAACTTTGAGACCATAGATCTGGCTCCGTATCTGAAAGCTGGAAAGAATGTACTGGCTGCTCTGGTCTGGAATGCTGCCGAATCTCGTCCGTTTGCCCAGATGTCCTATCAGACCGGATTTATTATGCAGGGAAACTCTGTTGTGGAAGAGGTTGTCAATACTAATAGCACCTGGAAGGCATTTGATAACGAAGCCTACCAGCCATTGCCTATAGATAAAAAGCGGCTAAGGGCCTATTTTGTGGCAGGAGATGGGGACTGGGTAGATGGCAATGTATACCCGTGGGGATGGGAAAAGACAGATTTTGATGATACCTCCTGGCAAGCTGCACAAGCTACCTGGTTTACAGCTAAACCGCGTGGCCTTGGATCAGATGGAAACTGGATGCTGGTGCCTCGCGAAATTCCTATGATGGAGGAAAAATTGGAAAGACTAAAGACTGTACGAAGGGTCTCTGGTACAAAAGCAGACGATGCATTTCTCACAGGAAAACAACCTGTAATTATCCCAGCTAACTCCAAAGCCAGTATTCTGCTGGATCAAAGTTATCTGACCAATGCCTATCCCGAACTGGTAGTGAGTGATGGAAAAAATGCCAGCATTACCCTTACCTACGCCGAAGCATTATGGGATGCAAAACACCAGAAAGGGAATCGAAACGAGATTGAGGGGAAAGAAATGATTGGGATGCAGGATCGTTTTGTGACAGATGGAGGGGAGAAGCGGGTATTTCGTCCATTATGGTTTCGTACCTACCGTTATCTGCAACTGGATATTGAAACGAAAGAAAATCCACTGGCTATCAATGACCTGTATGGCATATTTACAGGCTATCCTTTTAAAGAAAATGCTTACTTCAAAACCACGGACCCAACACTGGCAAAGATATGGGAGGTAGGGTGGCGTACAGCCCGGTTATGTGCAGCCGAATCCTATTTTGACTGCCCTTATTATGAGCAGTTGCAGTATGTAGGTGATACGCGGGTACAGTCAATGATCTCACTGTATGTAACTGGTGACGACAAACTGATGCGTAAGGCTATTCTGGATTTTGACCATTCGCGTATTCCAGATGGACTAACACAGAGTCGCTATCCCTGTTATGACTTACAGGTGATTCCTACGTTTTCGCTGTTCTGGGTAGATATGGTGCATGATTATTGGATGCACCGCAAAGATGAGGTGTTTGTTAAAGAGCGTTTAAAAGGTGTTGCCAGTGTACTGGACTGGCATCGGCAGCGTCTGGCTTCCAATGGAATGCTGGGTAAACTAGAGTGGTGGAACTTTGTCGACTGGTCGTGGCCCTGGAATCCTGCCGAATATTTTGGCGGTGTACCCGCAGGGGGCATAACCGGAAATTCTTCTGTCTTAGCTCTGCAATATGCCTATGCCTTGCAACGAGCCGCACAGTTGTTTACAGCCTTTGGAAAAAATGAAGAGGCAAAGGACTATCAGCAGACAGCCCGGACAATCACAGAAAGTACCTATATACTTTGCTGGGATAATTCCCGAAAGTTATTGGCAGATACGCCGGATAAAAAACAGTTTAGCCAGCATGCCAATACAATGGCAATTCTTACAGATGCTATTCCTGCCGATCAGCAAAAAGAATTATTAGGTCGGGTCGCTACAGATACATCCATTACACAGTGTACCTATTATTATCGGTTTTATATTTTTGAAGCACTGAAGAAGACAGGACTGGGTGATCAGTATCTGAGTATGCTTACTCCGTGGAAAGATCAGTTGGCTATCGGTCTGACTACCTTTGCTGAAAATCCGGAGCCTACCCGTTCGGACTGCCATGCCTGGAGTGCTTCGCCTCTGTATCATTTTCTGTCGCTGGTGTGTGGTATCCAGTCCAATGCCCCAGGATTTGAAAAGGTAAAGATTGAGCCTAACCTTGGTAGTCTGACACAGATAGATGGACAGGTGCCACATCCTGCCGGAAACATTCAGGTGAAGTTTCAGAAGACCAAAACCGGAATGAAAGGGGAGGTAGTTTTGCCTGCATCTGTAACAGGTGAACTGGTATGGAAAGGAAAAACGCTTCCGCTGAAAGCAGGGAAGCAGACTATTACCTTGTAAAAAAACTCTCCAATAAAAAACACCATGGATACAACATATCCATGGTGTTTGAGCGTAATACAATCTATTCAATCCCTCAAACTGTTTTAGAATTTGAATCCAAGACGTGCATAATAATAAGCTCCCTGAAAGCCCATCTGGTAGTTTTCATACCCAAAGCGATTGCTGTCCGTCAGGGCAGGGAGGATACGGGTTGGATATACATCAAAGATATTTTCACCACCAACAGACAAATTCAGTCCTTTGAATATCGTATACCCTACACTCAGGTCCACTGTAGCACGTCCGTCCAGCTTATAATCATAGTATTGGCCTGTGGTTTCATCCGCATAGGCACTACGCGACCATACCGAACCATAGTAAATAGTACGTGCCATAAACGTCCATTTTTTAGGCATAAAGGTGGCTGATAAAATGTATTTTTGACGAGGATTGCCTTCCTCATAGTTGCCCCTTACAGAACGACTCAGATACAGATCAGATATTTGCTCTGGGGTCAGAGTGGCATCCGGGCCAAGCTTTAATTTAGCCGGATGTACAGCTACAAATTCAACTTTGTTCCAGTTGGCCGCCAGAGAAAGAATTAACTTGGAGTTTCCAAGTGTTCTGGTGTAGTTCGCTACCAGATCCAATCCTTTGGACTCCACATCGGCACCATTGGTGAAGAACTGAGCTGCACCTGCTCCAATCACATTTTTAAAGTTTCCACCTACGGATGGTCCATCAAAGTTGCCTGTTAGGATAATTTTATCGGTTACACGGAACCAGTAGGCATCCGCTGTGATCTCAAAGCCCTGCATAGGTTCGAAGGCAATACCAAAGCTTACGTTTTTAGAGTTTTCTTCTTTTAACTGAGGAATACCCAATGCTTTGGCTGCTGAACTCTGGTTGGTAAAGAAGCCTACGTCAAAGGGTACACCTTCTGGTGTAAATACGGTAGATGTCTGAGCATAATACAGTTCGTGTAAGCTTGGTGCACGGAAGCCTGTGCTGGCAGATCCACGCAAGTGAACATTCGCCAGGATAGAATAACGAGCTGCGATTTTTCCTGTGATTACACTTCCGAAGTCACTATAATTTTCAAAGCGAGCTGCACCAGAGATCGTAAACTTATGGCTTAAATCAGCTTCCACATCTATATAGCCTGCTGCTACATTGCGATAGGCATCTGCCTGCTGTTGTGGGGTAAATCCTCTGAAACACTGGCAGTTGGGAGAGTAGTTGTTGAAGTCATATACATAGCCTCTGTAGGGTAGTATGATATCAGAACCATCGGCATTTTTAGCATCTGCATTTATGCTTTGGGTATAGTTGTAATTGTCGGAAGGCGAAGTGAAGGTACCATATGTGCCTTTGGTATATGACTCAACCTGACCTGGGGTGATCTGGAAGTTTTCGATACGCATCTCTGCACCAAACGCCAGGTTAATACCTTTGATCTCACTGCCAAACGGATTGTTGAAATAATGCGAGAAGGCTAAGCTGGTAGTGTTTTGCGTAAAGATGTTATCACCCAGGCGCATGGTAGTTGGAGACTCAGGGCCATAGGAAGCGTTGAGGGTGTTGACCATGCCATACCGGAATTTACTGCTACCAAATGTGTTGCTGAAATCTACATCAAACACACCCAGCTTCCCTTGAATACCTGCTGTAACAGATTTGTCGGTAATGATAGAGGTCAGCTGAGGCAGGAAGCCATTGGGATATACTTCATAAATTACCCGGTCTGTCTGACGAGGAAAGCGATAGTAGCAACCACTTAATGTATTGCGGTAGTTGATTCCTCCAAAAGCATAAAAACGACTCTTATCACTTAATGGAACACCGGCATTGAAGAACAGCGAAGAATTAGTCATTTTGCTAAGACCGTTGATCATCTGGAAGTTTTTACGGGTTAATCCACGTGCTTCCATTAAACCATCATCTGTAAGCAGGGCAGAATTGGTAGGGTTGGCAATAATTTCCGGATTGGTAATAATGGATTGTCCATTGGCATCTTTGAAGCGGTTGTTCAGATAATCATCACCATACACAACACCATCATATCCTCCATCCGGAGTACGGGTGGTGCTTCCTCTGGAAGTAATTTCACCTGTCATGTTAATGAATCCTCCGTTTTTACCCAATGGCAGGCCATAGTTAGCCATAAGTTGGTGAGTTACTCCGTCACCTTCTTTGTAAATGGATGTATAGTAGCTGGCTGATAGCTCATTGACCGATTTTCTGAGGTTAATGTTCATTACACCTGCAATGGCATCAGATCCATATTGTGCTGCCGCTCCATCCCGCAGGATTTCTACTTTTTCAACGGCCAGGGTAGGAATTGTCATCAGGTCGGCAGAGGTAGACGGACCTGTACGGTTATACAATTGTAAAAGAGAGGATACATGCCGTCTTTTACCATTTAATAATAACAAAGTTTGATTGGGTGGCTGATTGCGTAACTGTACCGGAGTTACGTGAGAGTCCAGATCGCCACCTACCTGTTGAAGGGCATTAAAAGACGGGGCTACCTGCTTGAGCATCTGACTTAAATCCGGTTGAGGCATGCTTTGTGCCATCTGGTTGACAGAAATAATATCCACCGGGGCTACAGATTCCAGCTGAGTCCTGTTGGCGTTCCGTGAACCTACTACCGTGATTTCACTGAGTTCGAGTCCGTCACTAAGCAGACTAACATCGATCTCTGATTTGGAGCCTACGGCTACTTCCTGTGCGGTATAGCCCACCGAGGAGAAAATCAGTACCGCATCATCGCCTGGAACCTTGATTGAAAAGGCTCCCTTTTCATTGGTGACAGTACCCGTGGTCGTGCCTTTTACTACCACCGTTACACCTACCAGTGGTTCAGCCTTGTCGGTAACTTTTCCGGTAACTGTTTTGCTTTGTGCAACAGCCGCACTATGCCAAAGCAATGCAAAAAGACAGATGAGAGATAGTTTGTAGAGTTTGTGTTTCATAAAGATTGTACAGTTGGTTTTTAAATAGATAAAGCATACCCAGTCCCTCTTGAAAAAAAGGGCAGATAGTGTGTTTGTAAATGAAAAAGGAAATAAAACAGTAATGAAAAAAGTACAAGTTTTACCCACGCAATTGCACAGGCATATCCGATTTAGAAAGCTTGTTTGCGGCATTAAGCTTGTTCGTAAATCGTAAACTAAAAATGAATTCTTGTTGAGTAAATAAACTAACTATTGTTGATTAATGCAAATTATATATCATAAATTTTATTAAATATAATATATAATTCTACTAATGTGTGTAATATCGGAATAAGATGTTGTTTTGGTGTTTGTGTGTTTATAGGATATGGTTGCGCTCTGTAAACGGTAGCCTAAGCAGAGATATATAGAATCGATTTATTGGAAAAATATAATGTATAGTTGAATTTTTAATATAAGTAAAGAAACTTTACCGTCTTTTTTACCTCTACAGAAGCATAGTATTGAATTTACTAACATCAAGAAACCGGATGGGGTAGATATTATCCTATAACTATTCTGGAAATGGTATCTGTAAAGAAAGCCTCTGACATAGGTGTATACCAATGCCCGTTTTGAATTGTCCGCTCGATGCTGTTAACTGAAGGGAGAAGTACATACATAGAAAACTTGTCCCGAAAGGATCATTGTTCCTTTCCTGTCTTCCTGAAAGAAACATCATTACCTTTTTGTCCTCCTGAAAGGACCTCATGACAAATAGAGCCGCGTTTGGTTTGTGAGAAAAATACTTCTCTCCAGTCGGAAAGGCCGCCGGTCTTGTTAAGAGATCCTTTCAGGAGGACAGGGAGAGTGTTTTTTCTTTCGTTACAAACCATATTTCTAGAAAAGATATGGGAAAAGATAAGGATCAAAAATCAGCTGCCTGTGGATTTGAAGTGTATTACATGAAGATGGCGATATAAGAAGAAAGATCAATAATCTGAATAAAGTATGAAGAGATCTCCCAAGTAGAGAAGTGGGAAAATCTAAGTAAAACGGAATAAAAGATATTTTAAAAACAAAGCCTGCATTCTTATAAAAGTGCAGGCTCTGATTAATTTTTAGAATTTTAATTGAATATCTCCTTTAAAAGTCAAGAAGCATCTTTTCCCGCTTTTTTTCATAAAACCTGCGACAAACAAACTGGATAGACCGGTAAGAAGAAGCTGCCAGCTCCATTGCCTGTGCCTCACGTACCCACACAATCTGTTCAATGCCTTCCTCTTTCTGAGGAGTTACACGGCTATCATCCAGATTGGTCATGGCATACCATTTCGTTTGTTTTAGTATCCGGTTGCCGTTTTGGGTATAGGTGTGCCAGGTAGTACATATCTTGTGTTCGAGCTGTACTTTTACATTGCATTCTTCCTCTACCTCACGTAGAGCAGTCTCTTTAAACGACTCGCCTTTATCCATCTTGCCTTTAGGAAGGTCCCAGGCTCCCAGACGGAAAATCATTAGTATCTTGTCATCTTTCTGAACTACGCCACCTGCTGCTTCCACGATCTTGTACTGACCTTTGATAACATCAGTCAGAATTTTTTTGTCAGGTGAAGCTAATACAAGTGTATTTAGTTTTTTTAATTTTTTGTCCCGTAATAACGCAAAGAGCCTGTAAAGCAAAACAACGGAGGGATTGACTACTGCCACATCTCCTACCAGTTCTGCTGCCGTAACCTCAAGGGTTTGTCCGTCAATAATGTAATTGTAGCCCGATTGACTTGCTGCGAAGGTATCCATATTGATTACTTTCACATGCTTGTCGTTAACAAAGAGGTTCATGAGGATGCAGAACTGTATGGTTTACAATAATGATGATACAAAAGAAACATATTTTTAACAAAACCACAAAAAACAAATTTCGGTTTTAGGAGGATATACATAGAAAAGTGTGCCAGGGTACACAAAGGTGGGTTTGAAAATATCTGAGAATCAGGTGCAAGTGGTTTGTATAGAGATTGTTCGAACAGTTAACTAATAGGTAAAATAGGAGGTTATGGGTATAATTACCTGTCTTACTCTGGGATTAATACCTGAAACCTAACTTACAGTAACCCGTGTGATGAAACGAGAACTAAAATAAAGTGTTAACGAACTACTGGTAACTTTTTCTTAATTTCGCCGCATGATGATTCAAGATACAACCGAAACCATTGCCCGGCAAGTGGCAGCGTCTCTGCTGGAAGTAGGCGCGATCCGTTTACGTCCTTCAGATCCTTTTACCTGGAGTTCCGGATGGAAATCTCCTATTTATTGTGATAACCGTCTGGCATTGTCTTATCCTGCTGTCAGAACTTATATCAAAAATGCTTTGGCAGAGCGGATTCGTCAGACGTTTCCAGGCGTAGAAGCCATTGCAGGTGTCGCTACTGCTGGTATTCCACAGGGGGCTCTGGTAGCTGATGTACTTGAATTGCCTTTTCTGTATGTGCGCTCCAAACCCAAAGAACATGGTATGGGCAATATGATAGAAGGCAAAGTGGCTGAAGGACAGAAAGTAGTGGTAATCGAAGACCTGATTTCTACAGGAGGAAGTTCCTTAAAAGTGGTGGATGCCTTACGTGAGGCAGGAGCAGACGTATTGGGTATGGCGGCTATCTTTACGTATGGATTTGCAGTGGCAAAAGAGAACTTTGTAGAGAAGAATGTTGAGCTGTTGACTCTTAGTGATTATGCGTATCTGCTTACAGAAGCATCGAACCTGAATATTATTACCGAAGCAGACAAAATTTCTCTTGCTTCCTGGCGTCAAAGCCCTGAGACTTGGGGAAAATAGAACAGATAGTTGATAGTTACCAGGAGCCGGATGCTCATAAAACATCAGGACTGGCAATATGGATATTTAGTAAGAACGTATGACCCGTAAATTAGGAATCATTGTAGTTGTTGCTTTACTCGTAGGCTCTATTGCGTTTTCGATCATGGGAGGTTTTTCCAAACCAGAAATCTCAACTGCACAAGCTCCGGAGTATATTGTAGCCGGAAAATTATTTAAGGGAGGGGCTACCAGTGATACCTTAATGACTATCTTCTCAGAAATTAAAGACCTGAATACCAGTAAGAAACTACCTGGTACACTGGCTGCTGTCTATTATAGTATACCCGAAGAAGCCAAAGGGAAACTGGAGGTTTGGGTAGGAGTACTGGTATCGGATACAACTATTGTTTTACCGGAAGGTTACTTTTTTCGGAAATTCCCATCAAGTAATGTAATACGGGCAGAAATAAAAGCCCATTACATGGTAGCTCCTGCTCCAGACAAGGTCAAAGCTCAGTTGTATGAATTTGCCGCCGAACAAAAAGTAAAACCCGGTGGGTATGTCATAGAGAAGTACCATAATGAACAGGATATTACCATGGAAATTCCGGTAACTAAACTTTAACTAAAACAATGGAAAAGACTCTCAGACGTTCGTTTGCCAACAGTGTATTTTTAGGTGTGTGTGGTGGCTTAGGTGAATATATCAATATGGACCCGGTATTGGTTCGGGTGTTGTTTGTACTGGCATTCTTTTTCGGCTTTGGTTCACCTTTGCTGGTTTATATTGTTCTTGCTTTCTTGATGCCAAAGGCCTATTAATACATGCTGTAATTATACAGCGAAACCACCTGCCTGCATGTGTACTCATGCAGGCTTTTTTATTTAAGGGATATTACACAACCCCCAGTGTTTTCATAACCTCAGCTTTGTACTGGCGCCCAATGGGTAATTCTGAGTCGCCTACTTCGATATAGGTACTGTTAAAGGATTTTATTTTAGCCAGAGAAATAATAAACGAACGATGGATGCGGAGGAATTTATCGTCAGGTAGCTTTTCTTCCAGATAGGTAATGCGCTGATAGGTAATAATCTCCTGATCCTGTGTTTTTACTTTTACATAATCTTTCAGGCTTTCTATGTAGACAATATCTTTCAGAAACACCTTTACCATTTTTTTGTCGGCCTTCAGATAGATAAAAGCTTCTGCAAACATATCATTGCCTGCTGACTGGATCATAGCTGGCAACTGAGCAGATGGGTCATACAGGGTGTGGTATTTATTAATGGCAATCAGGAACCGTTCGAACGAAATAGGTTTCAGCAGATAATCCAGTGCGTTCATATCGAATCCTTCCAGTGCATATTCGCGAAAGGCTGTGGTGAAGATGATCCTGGGCCGGTTTGACAGGGTTTTCAGGAAATCCAGACCTGATAGCTTAGGCATCTGAATATCGAGAAAGAGCAGGTCGATCTTGTTTTTCTGCAGGAATATTAATGCATCTATGGCATTATCACATTTTCCCTGAAGGGATAGTGTATCGAGTTGGCTTATGTATCGCTCCAGAATGTCTATAGCCAGTGGTTCATCGTCTACAATCAGGCATTTTATCTTATGGATTGCCATGTCAGTTAACTCATTTTTATTTTTAAATCAACAAGATAGCGGTCTGTCTCTTTTTTTATGGCCAGTTCATGGTCGTTGGGATACAGAAGTTTTAGTCTGCGGGCAATATTCTGCAAACCCAACCCATTATGGTTATTGGAAAGCGAACTTACCAGTTCATCACCTGTATGGCTATTTTCTACTTTTACACTTAGCCAGTTGTCCTTTACTTTTATATCGATAGTAACCCAGATTTGATTTGTCTCGTTGCTGACACCATGCTTAAATGCATTCTCCACAAAGGGAATGAGCAGGAGTGGGGCAATCCGTTTGTCATGTATATCGCCAGACACATTCAGCGAAAGATCCAGCCGACTGGTATAACGAAGTTTTTCCAGTTCTATGTAATTCTGTATATGGGAAATTTCTTTGCTTAACAGAAGAGTGTCTGACTGAGAATCGTACAGCATATAACTCATCAACTCGGAAAGCTTTAGCACAACTCTTGGGGCGACAGGTGAAGCTTGGAGAGTCAATGCATAGAGGTTGTTGAGTGTGTTGAACAGGAAATGGGGTTGAACCTGGGCTTTTAAAAAATTTAGCTCTGTTGCTAGTTTTTCTTTGGCCATTTCCTGATTGTACTGTTCCTGATCAACCCACTGCCTGAATACTTTAAGCACAAGTGTAAATAACAATATGGGACTCAGAAACCACAACATGCTTTTGAGTAGAAGATATCCTATGAAAACCTCTTCAACCACGGTTGTATCAGCATAGAAGAGAGGTTCGATGACTCTTTCAATTAGTGCACGGCCAACTACGGAGGCTATAAATAATAACACGATTGCCCATAGGCTGTAGGCCACATATTTCCTTTGTATAAAGAACAACGGGAACAGGACATACATATTGACGTAGGCTACCAGTATAGCGGGTGGGAGCTTTTGTAACTCGATCTGAAAGTAGGTTAGAAAAAAATCTTCTCCGTCAGCGTGGACGCCTGTGTATACGAGGAGGTAGGCTATCCAGAAGAGGATATGGGTGAGTGGGCGGTTGTTAGCTATGTAGAAGGGTTGTTTCATTTTTTTCCATTATACAAGATACATCGTTTCCTATTGTGTCTTAACGCTTTTGCTTGTCTTTTCCTGAGTTTGTTTATTGTCTCTTGCATTGTTCTTCCACTAGCTTCTTCTTTTTTTGCTTGTTTGTATCCAAAGTTGGTCTATAGTCCCAAACCTATCTCTTCTTATCGCCCTGTCACTTTTTTTGCTTGCCCAAAAGAGGGCACTTTTCTCCGATCCTTCTGCCCGCAGGCCAAAGGCCAACCTCGCGGAGAAAAGATTGCCAGCGCACCTACATCACCTGCCGCGATTGAAGTCATCATAACTCTCTTTGTACCGACTAAGATCTCTTCTTCTCTGTCCTCCCGTAAGGAATACTCCTCCCTTTTTGTCCTCCTGAAAGGATCTCGTGACAAGACCGGCGGCCTTTCCGACTGGAGTTTGTTTTTTCTCTCATAGTACAAGCACCACTCTATTTGTCAGGAGTTCCTTTCAGGAGGACAGAGAAAAGGATAAGGACAGCAAAAAGAGTATGAATAGTATACTCTGTCAAAAGATAACTCTGTCAAAAGGTAACTCTGTCAAAAGATAACTCTGTCAAAAGGTAACTCTGTCAAAAGGCAAATTAATCATAAATGGATAGTGGGGAATGGTATTTCGATAGACAGCAGTATTTGGCTTGTTTTCGGCAGGTTTTTCGTGGTGTATGACTAAATGAGTGGTGTAAAGGTACTATTGGGGGTGTTTCGGGTAGTTGGGCTAAAATAAAAAAACGGACTGTTTTTATCGTATTGATTTGTGCCAGATAACAAATCCTACGTCATGATACATCCTTTTCTCCGCGTTCTATCCGGTTGCTTGTGTTTTATAGCAAACTGTGTTTCTATACGTGTAAGAGTACAAACAAGGTTGATAATTCTGTTATTGCTGCTTGGTACTGGCTTTGTACCCTTACTGGCTCAGGAAGGTGCTATTGCAGGAGCTGTTGCCAACGAAGCAGGAGAGATGCAGCCTGCTATTACCATCACTTTGCGGAAAATGCCTGATTCGAGTAGTGTAAAGTCTACGCTTACTACTGTGGATGGGAGATTTGAGTTTTTGCATATTCAGGAAGGGAGTTACGTGTTACAGGCTTCAGGTGTAGGGTTCCAAAGATATACAGAGCCTGTATCGGTTTCATCCAAAACGGCTTCTTATGTCCATATACAGCTAAAAACAGAGGTAGTTGGTTTAAGGGAAATAAGTGTAACAGCCCAGAAACAGGCAGTAGAACGGCAGATTGACCGAACGGTGATTCATGTAGATGCTATTCTTTCCAATGCGGGCACAAATGCCTGGGAAATGCTGGAACAGTCATCGGGGGTACAGGTTGTGAATGATAATCTGAGTGTAAAAGGAAAGCAGAATGTATCTGTATTTGTAGACAATAAACCGCTCTATTTGCAGGGAAACGATCTGGCAAACTATCTGAAGTCTTTACCTGCCAATACATTGGATAAGATTGAGATTATTCCCAACCCACCTGCCGGCTATGAAGCGGCTGGCAATGGAGGTATTATCAATATACGGCTAAAGAAGAATGACAGAATGGGATTTAATGGCAATATTCTTTCTGAAAATATACGTGGAAAACGTTCCCGTATCTCACAAAGCCTAAATGCCAACTTTCGCATTCAGAAGATAAATGTATACGGGAATGTGTCTAACTACAATGGTACAGGACTTTCGGTTAGTACCAGTGAACGAATCTATCAGGCAAATGAAGCTAACTCCCTGGCTTCTGCCACACAAAATATGTCTGTCAGCAACCCTAATCATCGGGTGTTCGGAAAGCTGGGAGTGGACTTCTACGCTTCTCCTAAAACCACATGGGGGATCTCTGCCAGCCACCTCTACCGGGATATGCTGGAGAAAACGACACTGATAAATACACAGGTATACAACAGAAACAATGGGTATACTCTTGTAAAAGCAGATAATCGTGCTAATACCCTAACCAACAACACGAATGTTACCCTGAGCTTCCGGCATGTATATGATACCACTGGCCGGGAGCTAACAGCTGATGCGGATTATATTACCTACAGACAGGGATATAACTTTTCAAATAGCAGTGCTGCCTATGGCTATAATCCTAAATTGGAGACTTTTACAGGAGATTTACCTTATAGTATTGCCATTTATGCGCTAAAAATAGATTATACACACCCATTCCGCAATGGGTCTAAACTGGGAGTGGGGTATAAGTCCAGTTTTACGCATGTGAATAGCCTGGCAACTTATACCGGAGATAACCCTCAGCTTAGCGATTTGTCTAATCGCTTTACTTATCAGGAAACTATTCATGCACTGTATCTGAGTTATTCGCTAACTTATAGAAGATTGTCTCTGCTATCAGGTGTCCGGATAGAGAATACACTTTCCAGTGGCAAGCAGCAGTCCGTTACCTCTTCGTCTTTTGAACGGTCGTATCAGAATGTGTTTCCGACAGTATATGTATCCTATACATTGGATTCGCAAAAAGAGCATTTGTTGCATTTTTCGTATGGGAGGCGAATTGACAGACCTGAATACTCGATACTGAATCCGTTTGCCATGCCTCTGGATAACTATACATATAAGCAGGGGAATCCGTTTTTAAAGCCACAGATTTCCCAGAACCTTGAGTTTTCCTATGTGTATAAAAACAGATTGACTCTGAGTTCTTTTTATACAAGGTCAAGAGACATTGCTCAGGAAACTATTCTGGTAAAAGAAAATATGTTTTATCGTCAGCCTGCCAACCTGGGGCAGCAGGAGATTATTGGGTTTTCAGCGGATGGAACCTGGAATCTGACCCAGTGGTGGACGGTCAATCCTGTGATCACCTATACTTCTTTACGCTCTGTCTTAGATACCGACAAACTACAGGTGAAAGGGAGCAATTGGAGTGCTGCTGCTGTCAGTCAATTCAGTTTTCGGAAAGGATGGACTGCTGAGGTAATTACAGAGTATATGGCACCACAGCTCTACATGCAATACATACAGGGTGCCAGTTGGTATACACACATGGGTGTTGGTAAAAAAATCTGGAAAGATAAGGGTATTGTGAAAGTAAATATCCGGGACCTCTTTTATTCGAGAGTAGACCGGCAGGACTTACATAATCTGACAGGTGTGATCGGGTATAGTAATCGCAAATGGGATACCCGAAGTGTTACGCTGGCTGTAAGCTATAGGTTTGGTAAAAGCCTGAAAGCAAGTAATTCCCCTAAAACAGAAACTCCGGATGAGAAGAAGCGGTTAGGGAATCAGTAGTGAGTTGTAGTCCGGTTATTTTGAGTAGGTCATAAACAGTTGTTGCGTAGTAGTATCAGGCTGAACGGTAGGAAATAGGCTGCCGGTGATAGCGCCAACGATGGGAATAACGCGGGCCTGCTGCATGGCATGAGACAAAGTCTGGCAGCTTACTCTTCCCCAGGTTGGTGTTATCATCAATCTGAACGCTGGGAAAAGACGGGTTGTGAATCCGTCCTCCTATGTTATTTAGGGTCTTTCATGGAGAAGAAACCCACTGTTGAAACAAAAGCCAGCAGCGAAACGAACGACTGTGTATCCATCCGGTTAGCCAGCCAGAGTATGTAACCTGAGAAGGTGAATAAACCCAGGGTTGAGATTTTCCAGTTATTTAATACAAACTGAATGTAATCGTATATCGATTTTGCCATAGGGTTTTAAGGATTAGAGTTGTGATACTGTAGGGGCGACGGTCAGTCGCCCTGATTCCCCACCAAACGACTGGAATTATTCCAAACCGATGCAGGATGCCTTGTATATTTCATGAGGTTTTTCCTTGGTATGTCCACGTCCGTCATGAACTGGTTGAGGTTCATAGTATAGGTTACCTTGTGGTTTGTATTTTGTGACTTTTCAGAAAGAGGTCCTTTTCGGAGTTTGTAAAGATATTTTTTTAAACAACTATCGTACGTTTAGGTTTCTATCTAAGAGAGAAGATAAAACAACTAGTGAAAGGACCTATAATGGAAGAACTCATACAATTTATCAAAGGAATCGTCTGGATAGATGATATGGATTTACAACTTGTGCTTTCCAAATGTCGCGAACGACAAATTCCCAAAGGCAAACAGATTTTACGAAAGGGACAAATTGCCAATCAGTATTTTTTCATTGTATCAGGAGGTGTCCGTTTTTTTTATGAAGCCCATGACCAGGAAGTAACAAGCTGGGTGATGTTTAAAAATGAGTTTTTTACCGAAATTTCAAGTCTCCATCCCCAAGTACCATCCCGGTTTAACATTGAAGCTGTAGAAGAAACGAAACTCATCGTGATTGATAAAAAAGACATGGACTTTTTATATAGTCAAATTGCTGCCTGGGAAGCGTTTGGCAGAAAAATATGGGAAGGGATGGCCGTACGAATGATAGACCAGATTCTGAACTTCCAAACGTTATCTGCTCAGGAAAGGTATCAATCCTTTATGACTAATCCGGAACTTATACAGAAAGTTCCGGTTAAGCAACTGGCTGCAGTGCTTGGTATCACTCCCAATGCGTTAAGCCGGATAAGGAAAAAAATCCGGTACTAGTCATTATCTACCATTTGGTAGTTTTGACAGTTCGCCATCAGTGTACTTTTGAGTCACTAAACAATGAAAGCAATGACTCAACCTAAGCAGAACACAATGGTATCTCGGAATGTGTATTCTGATGATGATTTAATTAAAAATCTTCCTGGCTTTATCAACCACTATGCAACCGTTAACGGAGTGCGGTTGCATTATGTAGAAGGAGGGACTGGCATGCCCCTGATTTGTTTGCCAGGTTGGCCACAAACCTGGTATTCGTATCAGCCTGTGGCGACAGAACTCGCCAAAAAATACCGTGTCATCATTTTAGACATACGAGGTATGGGTAGCTCAGACAAACCCCTGTCAGGCTACGATAAGAAAACGATGGCAGCAGTTGTTGCAGCCTTGGTGCAACAACTGGGATTGTCAAAAATTTATATCATGGGGCATGACATTGGCGGGATGGTTGCGATGAGCTTTGCTTTTAATTATCCTCAATTCACAGAAAAGCTGGTTGTTTTGGATGGTTCGCATCCAGGCGAAGGAATGATGCAGATGCCTTTAATACCCGCTCCGGGTACATTTACGGAAAAGATGGATGCTACCATGCCGTATGCCTGGTGGATGGGATTTAACCAGGTAAAAGGACTGCCGGAAAAGCTACTGGAGGGGCGCTTTCAGTACCTGCTGGACTGGCTTTTTCACTATGTCATGATTGATGATCGCCACATGTCTTCTTTTGAGAGAGAGGTATATGCGTCTTTCTATAATGACACAGAGAGTATTCGGGCTGCCAATGCCTGGTATCAGACCTTTCCGCAGGATATAGAAGATGCCAAAGCCTATGAGCCTCTTGCAATGCCGGTGTTAGGGATTAGAAGCTACATAAGCTACAACTATATGAAAATGGGATTGCCTTATGTTGCCAATAATTTACAAATGGTCGGAATTTTAGACAGTGGACATTATCTGTTCGAAGAGCAGCCTGCAAACGTGGTGAATGTGGTTCTGAACTTCCTGGCAGACTAATTCCGATAAACTATATTACATACTTAATTAAAAAAGAACAGAAATGAAAAAAACAATAATAGTCTTTGGCGCTACCGGCAATTTAGGAAACAGGATTGTTCGTGAACTACTGAAAAGAGGAGTAGATGTGTGTGCTATTGTCCGAACTTCTACTGATCCGCAAAAAATGAATTCTCTCAAACAGATGGGAGCTACTGTTCAGGAAGTAGATTTGTCTAACGTAGATACACTTGCCAAAGTAAGTGCAGGTACCAGCTGCGTTGTATCTGCTCTGGCTGGCCTGGGCGATGTGATTATGGACTTACAGAAGAGAGTTGTAGAGGGAGCCATACAAGCGGGTGTTTCTAGATTTATTCCCTCTGACTTTTGTACCGATTACACAGATTTAGTACCAGGCGAAAACAGGAATTTTGATTTGCGAAGAGACTTCAGAAATTATCTCGATAGTACTTCTATACAAGCTACGTCTATTTTCAATGGTGCTTTTGCTGACATATTGCAATACAATACACCGGTTTTAAACCTGAAAGAAAAGAGCATTGGGTATTGGGGAGACAAGGCTGACTGGAAACTGGATTTTACAACAATGGATGATACTGCCGCCTTCACAGCAGAAGTTGCGCTAGATGATACAGCACCGAGAAACTTACAGATTGCCAGTTTTCAGGTTAGTCCCAAGATGCTATGGCAGGATATAAAACAGGTAATGAATCAGGAATTCCGGCTTTATCAGTTATCTAGTCTTGAAGAGTTTGCACAATTTATCAAAAAGCAAAGAACTGATTATCCGGCAGGGGAAAATGAGTTATATGCAAAATGGCAACAAGGACAGTATATGTATTCAATGTTCACAACCCACCATACTCAACTAGCCAATGACCGCTATAAAGACCTTACCTGGACAACCAGTCTGGATTTTATACGATCATTTGTTCACTAAACATTGGTTTAGGTACATCTGACTAGATGTGTGTAAGATAGCCATCTGCGGTGATTGGTGCTTATAAATCATTGGTTTCTAAAGAATGTCTGACGATTTTTAAATTCAAAAATGATATGATGAGCAACTTATGACAATGTAATTTTACGACGGACACATCATCTGCAATGCCCATACATCATCATGAGACAGTTCAGGTTTATATTGTAGAGTATGTGCAGGCTGTAGATATTCTTTTTTCCACCTATTGAGCATTTGAACCCGAATGCCTAAATCTTCAGCTACTTGTTGGGAGGCTTGCCCGTTCAAACATAGTTCGACTGCCATTACTTTAAAGGCTCTGTCATAGAGTTTTCGTGTGCTACTCATCTTGCTTACAGATTAAGTTCAACCATACAATAAGGATAGCAATTGATCTTAACTTGATGTCTACTTAAAGATAGCAACTATAGTCCTAAACTCTTAGAATCAGATAGGGCTTGACTAGTTGCTATTCTTATGTACTCAATATGTTCTACAATAGTTAGTTTTAAATTTCCAGCTTTCACTCTTACTTAAATGGTATCCAAAATTTTATTAGAGAGATCGAGAAATTCCCTAATGTTTAAACTCTAACAGTTAGCCAATGTTAGTTATAGATGGTCATCCCAAAAATTACTTTTACAATTTTGTTTCCGTTTTTATCAAAGAAGAATGTATAAACAGGGAATTCTCCTCCTGCAAAGTCCATGATTTGAGGGTAATCATCATAATACATTTTTGGAAAAATATGAGTCTGGATAATCCGTGAGTTTACTCTGGTAAAAAAGATTACTAGATGAGTATCATAACCTGGTGATAATTTAACCCAATCATGATTGATTTTTACGTGATAATTTGTTTCTCTGTTTGCCAAATTTATTAAAGTATCCTTAATAATACGTTTTATCTGTTCCGGTTGAGTTGACTTGATAGTAAAAAAGTCTACCCATTCCTGCTGGGTAAGATTTCTGAAAACTGCTTCATTTAATCTGTAATCCCGCCAGGCAATTGCCAAGTCTACGTCTATTAACTGGTTATTTTTACGTTTGTACATATAGTCCTTATCTGTAGAGTCAGAAAAGTTACGTAGAGAAGAATCTTGTTTTAAATAGATTAGTACCTGTAGAAATTGAGTCGAATCCAGTTGATAAATTGTGTTTACCTGAACATGATCAGAACAGGAAAAAAATACAGAACCTATCATTGTAAGCCAGTATATGACGCCAAAATTTATAGTTGCAAGTGATTTCATTGTGGTTTTGTGGCTAAAGATTATCTGTTTTTACCTATCGTTGTTTCCTTTCAGGCAAGTTGGTGATAACATACAATCTCGGAAAGGAAAATCTGTGAAATTCAAGTAATCTGTACTTCAGACAATTTTGCGGTGAACTACACGCAACACACTATCTGCAGTTTATTCTATGTAAAATAACTCTTGCGGTTTATTCCACCAAAAACTTTTGTAATCGGAATAAGTTGTATGCTCTCTGCTGTAGGAAACATGTATAGAACAAACCGCAAAACCGTCCATGCGTTGAGTTTACCGCAAAACAACTCATAAACCGCACATAATTTTTTGTGTCACCCTCAAAGGCATTGAATGTACTACTACTAACTTTGGAATGATTCGTGAAAGTTTGTCGTTAAAGTATAAAATCTAATTTGTAACATCGCATCAACAAAACTAATCCGCCATGTCAGCTTTTGATATGGCTTTCTATGTACTCATTCTTATGGCAGAAACACTCGTTATTCCTACTACCACTGATCGTAAAGAGATATATGATACCCTGATCCCTCAGATTGCTTCACTGATTGACGGGGAAACAGATCTGATTGCTAACCTGGCAAATATAGCAGGAGCTTTAAAACAGGCATTTGACTTTTTCTGGGTAGGCTTTTACCTGACAAAAAACAACCAACTGGTACTGGGACCGTTTCAGGGACCTATCGCCTGTACCCGGATAGATTTTGATAAGGGAGTTTGTGGCTATTGCTACCGTATACAAGAAACTGTGCTAGTACCAGATGTAGAACAGTTTCCGGGACATATAGCCTGTTCATCTGATTCAAAATCAGAGATTGTAGTGCCTATCTTTAAAGACGGACAGGTGTTTGGTGTACTGGATGTTGATAGCAACCAGTTAAACGACTTTAGCGAAACAGATAAAGAAGGACTAGAACAAATTATGCGACTACTGGAAAAAACAGTGTAGTATCCTGTTTGTCACAGCAAACAAAGAGAGCCATGATGAAATTTATGGCTCTCTTTGTTTTTACCAGATACACTATGATAGCTATTTCATTACCTTCAGTTCAGTAAGAGGTCTGATAATCTATAAGGATGCCTTAGTCCGGGTATGTGGGCTATGCCGTTCCTGTTTTTTATCTTTATCAGATAATCAAGTGGTTAATGCTTATAGCCTACTTGGGAACGGGATGCAAAGGTGAGTTACTTCAGGTGAATTTTACTATTTTTTACACCACACAGATTTGAATATACCGACAGTATGAAATCAATCGTAGTAATTCTCTTAGTCGTATTTCCTGGTATAACATTCGGACAAAACCAGGAAAAAGAATTCCTGAAATATCTTGGACAAAACAGACCCGGTTTAATGTCAGCGAAATTTGCACCTAATCTTGTATCATTAAATGAGCAGTATGAATTCGGTTCGATATTCTCCGGTAACGGAACTGAGTTCTACTATGCTATTGATATTTCTGGCAAAGCCGAAATCAGGTTTATGAAGTTACACAAAAATCAGTGGACAAAACCAGTCACTCTGCTTTCTGATAAAGTCTTCAGTTACAATGATCCAATGCTGTCTGTAGATGGAAACAAGTTGTTTTTTATCTCTGACAGACCACTGGCCAAATCAGGCGAAAAAAAAGATTATGACATTTGGTACATAGAACGAAAGGGTAATGGCTGGTCAGAACCTATTAATGCTGGTTCTATAATAAATTCGGATAAGAATGAATACTATATCTCCTTTTCAAATAAGGGTACCCTCTACTTTTCATCCAATAGAAAGGGAAAAGACGAACGGGCAGATAACTATAACATCTATGCTGCAACAGCAAAAGGTGAAGAATTCGCTCAGCCTGTATCTCTGGGAGACTCAATTAATACACCACACTATGAGGCGGATGTCTTTGTGGCAGGTGATGAGTCGTATCTTATATTCAGTGCCAGTCGGCCTGATGGGTATGGTGCAGGCGATCTTTACATAAGTTTCAAAAAAGCAGATGGCACATGGACCAAAGCAAAGAACATGGGAGAGACCATTAATACACCAGGCCATGAGTTATGCCCCTTTGCAAGCAAAGATGGGAAATATTTTTTCTACACCAGTTGTCAGGATATTTACTGGGTCGATGCCCGGATACTGGATAACCTAAGATAGCCTAAAGTTTCAAAAGGCTCTGCCTCCTCTCTGTTCTTCTGAAAGAATCAGTCTATCCTTTTGGAAAAATCATGTCCCTTCCTGTCCTTCTGAAAGAATCTCTTGACAAGACCGGCGGCCTCTCCGACTGGAGTATACTTTTCTCTCAGAAACCAAGCATGGCTCTATTTGTCACAAGATTCTTTCAGAAGGACAGAGAGGAGGTATTTCGTTCAGAAGGATCCCGAAGGGGAGGAGGATAGGGGAGTGGCGAGAAAGAAGACTTCCTTTCAGAAGTAAAAAAGGTGAGAGCGGAAAAGAGAATGGGACAACCAGAGAGGGTTGAGGGGTGAAAGTTGGTACAACTTGTGCGACTAAGTATTTAGCTACAAAGAGAGCAAAATTGCCTTCAATCGTGTGCGGTGGTGTAGGTGCGTAGGCAATCTTTTCTCCGCGAGGTTGGCCTTTGGCCTGCGGGCAGAAGGATCGGAGAAAAGTGCCTTTTCTTTGGTTATCACGCTGTGGCGTGACAAAGAAAGTGACATGGTAGGAAGAGTGATCTTTGGAAAAATAAACTCTTTAAGCAAGCAAAAAGTGAAATACTAGAAAGAGTTATCTTTGAGGAAATAAAGGAAACCTAATAAGCAAAAAAGTAACATGGTAGAAAGAGTGATGTCTTGGACTATAGATAAGAATGGAAGTATGCAAAGAATAAAGATATTAGATCAGGACTATAAACAAATTCACATGAAGAGATATCTCTAAAGTATCAAACGTAGAAAAATAATAGAGGAGAAAGTAAGAAATACTTAAAAAAGCAACGCCTGTACTCTTTTAAAAGTACAGGCGTTGTTAGTCCTTTTATACTGCAGTGAAGATATATCTATATCTGTTGCTGAAAACCTCTGATTATTTAGTCAACTCTGCAATCACAGTCACACCACCCTTGGTCTTATCTCCAAGATTTACCAGAATCTTTGCATCCAGCGGTAAAAATAAGTCTACTCGTGAACCGAATTTAATAAAACCAAATTCCTGTCCTTGCGAAACCAGTTGTCCCTCAGCTATATACCAGCGAATGCGTTTAGCCAATGCACCTGCAATCTGGCGAAGAAGTATCTCAGTGCCACTGTTTGATTTGATAACCAGCGTAGTACGTTCGTTTTCTGTACTGGCTTTAGGATGCCACGCTACCAGGTATTTACCTGCATGGTATTTAAAATATTGAACCATCCCTTCAATAGGTGTTCTGTTAATATGCACGTTGATCGGTGACATAAAAATAGAAACCTGACGGCGGGGAGTATTGAAATATTCTGTTTCGATAACTTCTTCAATCACCACAACCTTCCCATCCGCTGGTGCAATCACCTGAAGATCAGCCTTTGTCAGTAAACGGTACGGATTACGAAAGAATTGTAGAATCAACAGATAAAAAACAACGGAGATCACTAGTACGATCCAGGTCCAGGGCGCAGCAAAGAAATTGAAGAGAATGCCATTCAGAATAATCAGGAATAGCAAAGAGACCAGCAATAAAATACGTCCTTCTTTATGGATAGTCATACAGGTTCAGATTTTTCGGGTTGGTTTAATTTCTGTTCAGATTATTGGATTGTATAGGTATAAAGAATAATGTGCTTCCTCACAAGGTTGATAGTCAGTTGTATAGTTCTGATCTCAGATGCGTAATCACAACATATATAATGGCTCTTCTTTTGACAGAGAAAGGATCTATTCAGTATAATAACACCAATCCGGTTTTTTTTGAATGCACGAAAATAGCTACTTTTGGGCAATTGACAATATGTTGGTACAATTTCAGCATACAAACCGTTCATGAGTGATCAGAAATTACCCTTGCAGGATACTCCTTCACACACAGATTCATGGGGTGATCCACTAGGAGATGCATTAAAAGAGTATCTTTCAAACCCTTCTTCTTCCGATACAATTCTTGTACATATTGATATTGCAGAAGAAGAATATCTGCCTGTGGCACACTTTTTCCGAAACGAACAAACTATCTCTGAGCTTGAGAAGCAGGCCCTTACTGCCTGTCGGGGCCATGTCCTGGACATTGGAGCCGGAGCTGGTAGCCTTTCGCTGATACTGCAATCTAGAGGCCTGACTACTACCGCTATTGATGTTTCAGAAGGGGCTGTCTGGGTTATGAATCAACGTGGCGTTCAGAATGCCCATTGCGTGAATATACTGGACTTCGGAGACGAAAAATATGATACCCTCCTGATGATGATGAATGGACTGGGAGTAGTAGGGACGCTGGATGGATTGGCTAATTTTTTGGAGCAGGCCAAAGATATGCTGAAACCGGATGGCCAGATACTGCTGGATTCAGCTGACATCCTATATATGTATGAGGATGAAGAGGGAGGATACTGGATTGATCTGAATGGTGCATATTATGGTGAAGTTACCTACCAAATGGAATATAAACAAGTAAAAGGAGAGCCTTTTGCCTGGTTGTTTGTAAGCTTTGATGTACTTTCTGAGTATGCAGAAACAGCAGGGTTTACCTGTGAATTGTTATTTACAGACGAAAATGACCAGTACCTAGCACGATTAACACAACTGCATTCATAGCAGGGTTATTTACTGTATATCCCCACTAATACCTGGGTGAAAGACTTTGTGTTGCTTCGTTACTACTACCGGACTGGAATAAATGGCACCGTTGGTACTGGAAACCCATTTCTTCTGTCCGGTTATTCCATCAATGGCATATACCTGACCTGAAAGGTCGCCTATATACACTATGCCATTGGCAACCACCGGACTGGAGAATAAATAGCTGGTAACCGTAGTAGACCATTTCTCTGTGCCAGTTACTGCATCCAGGGCGTATAGTGTACTACCGGCATGAGAGGCAATATACACAATTCCCTCTGCTACAAGTGGACTAGAATAGATAGAGCTATTAGCCGTAAACTTCCATTTCAGTGTCCCTGTGGCTGCATCAACAGCATACAGGGTTTTGTCATAACATCCTACATAGACTATTCTATTGGCTACTGTAGGACTCGAATAGATAAAGGAACCTGTTGCCATTTTCCATTGTAAGGCACCTGTACTGGCATTAAATGCGTAAAGTGTATCCTTGCCAGATCCAATGTATACTGTTCCCTCAACTACTGCCGGACTGGAAAATGAAGCGTTTATATTGGAAACTTTCCATTTCAGATCTCCCATTGTTTGATCCAGTGCATACAAAACTCCATCTTTTCCTCCAATGTAAACCAATCCATTGATGGCTACCGGACTGCTTTCAATATCCTTACCTATATTCTTTTTCCAGTTGATGGTGCCACTCATGGCATCCATTGCATACATCGTGTCACTGCGACTACCCAGATATACGTTGTTGTTAACTATTGTCGGGGTGGAGAATATAAATCCATGAGTAGGAGCCTTCCATTTGGTGCTACCTGTAGTGGTATCCAGGGCATAGAGATTGCCATCGGAGCTTCCTACATATACCCATCCGTTTGCTATCGTAGCACTGGATTCTACATAGTTACCTATCTGAGTCTTCCAGTGTAATTTGCCTGTAAGGGCATCAAACGCATATTCATATCCATCATCACTACCAATAAATACAGTCCGGTTTACATCAGGTTTCGGATCATCCGTTTTACAACCAGATACAAGTATCCATATAAATAAACAACAGTGCAGAGAGAGTAGAGCTGATTTCATGCAGACAAAGGTAGAGTAGGTGATGGCTGTTTATACTGAATTCTGACGTAAGCTAAATATACTACCTTATTTGTTGAAAACAGTGCCTGAAAGTGAATTAGATGTTTCGCTTATTTAGCGCTTTTCTTTAGACTGCTTACCAGATATTCCAAACAAAACCAGAGCCTACACTCTTTTAAAAAGTGTAAACTCTGGTTTCAATACTAATAGTTAAAACTTTGAAATAACTCTTGTTTAGCAAACTGTTTTATTTTCTTCGACTCAACGCCTTTTCCTGGTCTGACTCTTGAGACACAGGATATTTTTTGAAAATAGCTATTACTGCTTTTTCAACTTGTCGGTTCAATGTGCGGGGATTATCTACAGTGCCTGCAATTGACCCTCTCCAGGCCAGTTGATTGGTGCTTGCATCTATGATATCAATAATAAGGGTTCCTTCTGTATAAGAATAACTTTGCCTGCCAGCATACGGAAAGGGAGATATTCCCCAGGGATAATAACGCCAGCCCCAGCCACCATACATCATTGGATAGTAATTATTTCCAGTACTCCGTTTTTTTTCAGTATAGGTATGATACGCAACTTTTACATCCGGATTGGATGTAGTTTGTTGCATCCCGCGATCTGTAAGTTCCCTGGCGATAGAGGCATGGAGATTTTGTTCAATAATCTCATTCTCAAACAATGGATTCTCACTTCCTTTGTTAGTATTATCAACATCGGCAAACTGAAATGTACGATATTTACTTAGATCAACGTCTCTGCTTTGATCTGTAACAACCTGAGACCCTGCACAACCTCCCAGCCAGATCAGTAGACCAAGCATAGGAACAATTACTAAGTTTTTCATAAGAGTTCGTATTTAATAAGCTAAAAATCACATTGTGTTTCCTGAATAGAATAGGGGACACACATACCCAACCCAACTACTATAAAATACAATAAAACTATGCCACGCTTTACCCTGTAGAATAATGAGGATTTTGCTGGAAGTCAGTTGTTTTTATATAAACATACTTACGCAGATATGTAATGTTGCCAACATAAGAGATTTTCAGAGAGACAATCTGCTTTTACTTCTTCACAAGAAACCTGCCTTACAAAAAAAGAATACCACTCGTTGTCCTTCTGAACGAAATACCTCCTCTCTGTCCTTCTGAAAGAAACTTGTGACAAATTAAGCCATGTTTGTTTTCTGAGAGAAAGAATTTACCCCAAAAGGAAAAGCTGCCCGTCTTGTCACGAGTTCCTTTCAGGAGGATTGGAGAAAAGGGCCCTTTTTTGCTCACGCACAAATCTGGCTCACTAAATTCTCATTTGGTGCCCTGTTTTTTGGGCAAGCAAAAAAGGAAGAAGCTAGTGGAAGAATAATGTAAGGGTCTATACACAAATGACAGGAGAGATTCTTAAAAATTAACACAAGCCCACATTTTCAAAAATATAGGCTTGTGTTTCACTCAAATCCAACATTCGGGATGACTTATGTTTTATACTTACATCCAACATGTGGGATAAAAAATAAGTGATTGAAGCCTTATTTTTCCGCTGGCAATGCCAATAGAGGCGTTTTGGTATGAAATGCCATCTTCGTGATATTATTCCTATCAAACATGCGTTCAAAAAATGAATACTTGTGTGGTATCATCACCAGCAAATCACTATGCGATTCACACACACTCTGATCTATACCTCTCTGAATGTCCTCTCCATACAGATAGGTGTATTCCAGCTTAACTCCTGACAGCTGATTTTCAAAATTAGTATAGCTGGCAGTTCTTTCCGGCGAATGGCCTGCTGGCATAGGTTGTGGCAAGCGTAATACCTCTACCTGAGCACCAAAAGCCTCTGCCATGTCTCGGAGAGGTGTAAGAGAACAGGAAGAATCAAAATCACTGGCAAGCATAATATGTTTGATGCTTTTATACGAAAAGTCTCTGGGTATCACCAGAATCGGAAGATCCCCACGTTTAAGCAGAGTAGAAGTTACACTGCCCATAAGCAATTTCCCAACTGGATTTGTTCCCCGCAAACCCATAATAATCAGATCTGCCTTTTCCTCTGTGAAGTATCGGGTCAATACTTCTGCCACAGCCCCTAGACTAAGTTTACAGGTTACCTGTATGTGATACTTATTGATTAGCTGAGTCTTTATTTCCTGCAGGCGAGCCATATGATGCCGGTTGAGTTCATCCAGCGAGGGAAGGTCTACAGGAACTTCTGTTGTGATCAGGGGAAGGTCTACAGCATGGAACAAGATAATACCAGCATTGGTCTTCTGTGCTACATGAGCGGCATATTCGGTTGCGTACCAGGCGTTCTCAGAGTAATCGGTTGGTACAATAATGGTTTTCATACTAGTCTGGTGTTAAAAAATTTATGGAATCTACTTCTTCTCAGGACTCTTTTCAATGATATATCTCACTTGTATGCATGCGTTTTTTGGATTTATTATCTATCGTTGCTGACCTGTATGGTACAGTAGTGATTACAGATGAATCAGCTATCTAAGTTATAAATTTTTTCTTGTTTTTCCTTTGATTTTTACAACTTTATCGGTTACTTTTATTCACTTTTTTTATAGCCACAACTACTTGTCTCATATAAGAAAAAGAAATGGATATGTGTCTGAAGTACAATTTTAGACACAAGGAAGTTTCTGGTAATCAGTGTTTTACTTTTTTTATTTCTATTGAGGTATTGTGCCTTTGATACCTTGGTTTATACATGAATATCCAATCTGTAATGGTAACTTTTACCAGAATATGTATCGAGTGACCTGTTTGTATAATTATTGCCAGTATGATGAAGATCATCTGCTGGAGTATATGATGTCATAGCATCCCTGTCTTCTTTCAAAGTATTTTTGTTTTGTTTATTTTTTAGCTAATAGCATTGCTCGCAGGAGGGGCAATACCATGACTACTATCATCGAAGCACACTTTGACGAAATTCATCCGGAATTGGTTGATCTGACCAGAGACTTACATTGGGAACGAGATCCTGAAAAAGGAGTTCGTATATTACGAACTGTCCTCCACTCACTGAGAGATCTTCTTAAGCTGGATGATGCCATTGCAATTCTGATGTTGCTGCCTCATCCTATGAAAGCTTTGTTTATTGAAAACTGGAATACAGCTGATCTACCTTCTGTCCCTCCTGAAATGTGTAACTTTGTGGATTTGATCCGTAAGAAAGCTGGTAAGCTGGCCTTTTTTGATTTTGCAACTCCTGCAGATACCGAGAAGTCAATAGAACATATATTTTGCTATATACAAGAAAAACTGGATATTGATCAGGTGCGTGAACTGCAACGGTATTTGCCTGCTATGGTACGACCGTTTCTCTGTCTTCCCAGTTTTGCAGGATAGGTTTCTTTACAACAGTCTTATTGTTATAAGAAGAATGTATTCCTCCTTGCTCTGTTTTGTCACTAGTAGGTGGCAGTGGTCTGTTATGTATAGACTACACTGCCACTTTTTGTATAAAAATCAATAGATTAAACTATGAAGAATTATTCCCTGCCTTATAGTGTAGAAATGAATATAGTGACTGATAAAAATAGAAATGTAGATTATTTGTCGTGAGAGAGTGGAGTCAAGCAGCAATGTTAACCAACTAAGAATAAAGGAGCGCAAGTTTCGGGTTTTGGAACGGTGTCTGGCCTGCTATTTTTGTATCATCTAATTCATGATAAGATGAACACACAGGAACAGATTCACTATAATCGCATTGCAGAGGCAATAGATTATATACGACAAAACTTTAAAGACCAGCCTAACCTGGATGAGGTAGCAGAAAAAGTACACCTGAGCCCTTTTCACTTCCAACGTCTTTTTACAGACTGGGCAGGAGTGAGTCCTAAAAAATTTCTTCAGTATATCAGTATAGAACATGCCAAGCAGATCTTAAAGAATAGACAAGTATCTCTATCCGAAGCTGCCTATGAAACCGGATTATCCGGTACAAGCAGACTACACGACCTTTTTGTAACCATAGAAGGAATGACACCCGGAGAGTTTAAGAACGGAGGGGAGAATCTATCTATTAACTATAGCTATGCAGAAAGTCCTTTCGGCAATATCATTGTGGCCTCCACAGCCAAAGGCATTTGTTATATGGCATTTGCTGAGAATGAACAGATAGCCTTACAGGATCTGCAGCAACACTTTCCTAACGCCCGCTTTCGACAAATGCTGGATCTGCTTCAGCAGAATGCCTTGTATATCTTTACCCATGACTGGAGCAAGCTGGATCAGGTTCGGTTGCATCTAAAGGGTACAGACTTTCAACTCAAGGTGTGGGAGGCCCTTTTACGTATTCCTATGGGACATTTATCTACCTATGGAGAAATAGCAGGCAAAATCAATCAGCCAAATGCTTCCCGTGCTGTTGGTACTGCTATTGGCAGTAATCCTGTTGCCTTTCTGATTCCCTGCCACCGGGTGATTCAGGCAAGTGGAACTATTGGAGGCTATATGTGGGGATCAACCCGTAAAACAGCTATGATTGGCTGGGAAGCGGCCAAAACAATTATCACCGATTGACTAACCAGAGGAATATGCAATCTATAAAAGAAAAGATTGATGCACTGAACTGGCAGTCAATCACTACAGAGATGAATGAAAAAGGCTTTGCCTGTCTATCTGTTTTGCTGTCTGAGACACAATGCGAAGAACTAATTCAACAATACGATGATCCTTCCCTGTATCGCAAGACAGTTGTTATGGAGCGTTACCGCTTTGGATTAGGGGAATACAAGTATTTTCAGTATCCCTTGCCGGATACCATACAAACTATACGGGAATCTGTGTATGAACACCTAGCACCTGTTGCCAATGGCTGGATGAAAGCCTTACACATAGATAAAATCTTTCCCGATACATTTGCTGAATTGCAGTCGCTTTGCCATTTGCATGGACAGCAGAAGCCAACCGTGCTGATACTGAAATATGGCAAGGGAGGACATAATACACTGCATCAGGATTTGTATGGAGAGATCTTTTTTCCTATTCAGATTGTTTTATTTCTGAATGAACCGGGACAGGATTTTACAGGTGGTGAATTTGTGTTGATGCAACAAACTCCACGTGCTCAATCCAAAGCTATGGTACTAACTCCACGAAAAGGAGATATGGTGTTATTTACGACCAGTTTTCGTCCGGTGAAAGGGAGCAAAGGGTATTACCGGGCAGCTATGAAACATGGGGTAAGTGAACTTCACAGTGGCGAACGCCATACCTTGGGAATTATTTTTCACGATGCACTAAGCTGACTTGTATGATATCACATAGTATGCTGACAGATCGTCTTTTGTGGCATAAAATCCGACATCGGGAGATTATATTAGGAGGTAATGCTAAACTGAAAATTTATGGAACTTTACATTGTGCATCCGGTAAGCGAATGAAAAGAGAGAACCGTGTGTTTTTCAGATCAGAGGAGGATGCTATCACACATGGTTACAGGCCTTGTGCACATTGCATGAGGCATACTTATCAAAAGTGGAAAAATGGACTTATTTAATACTGACCCTATTGTAAATATATTACCTGCAGATGGAATTGCACACTACTATGGAAAGATTCTGTCTGCAACGGATGCCCGCTACTACCTGAATCAACTACTTCAGACTATTGAATGGAAAAATGATGAAGTAGTTATTTTTGGTAAACACATTGTTACCAAACGGATGGCAGCCTGGTATGGAGATGAGAAATTCGAGTATACTTACTCAAATACTACCAAGCAGGCCCTACTCTGGACTTCTGATCTGCTAAAATTAAAAACATTGGTTGAACAAATAACCGGATCAACCTTCAATTCCTGTCTGTTAAACCTCTATCATACTGGCAACGAAGGCATGTCATGGCATAGCGATGATGAGAAAGCCCTGGGACCCGATACCGAGATTGCCTCTCTGAGTCTGGGGGCTGAACGTAAATTTTCTTTCAGACACAAACAAACCAAACAGACTACTTCTGTAATTCTGGAGAATGGTAGCTTGTTGGTGATGAAAGGGACAACTCAGACATACTGGCATCATGCACTACCTAAAACTAAAAAAGTTTCCAGACCCAGAGTTAATCTGACCTTTCGCACAATTATATTGTAACAAAGCTATCTCTTGTGGCACAACTTACATATGTCATTTTCGATGCAGAGGATGCTTTTTGTACACTATTCCTGCGATTATATTTGAGAAGGTGATAATCGTATATTCTGCAATAGTGATGTTATTTCTTAACAAGTCAGGACTTAGTATTAGGCAGCAGATACAATCAGTCAAAAAACGACTTGATTCTTCTGTTTTTAATAGGAAACCCCAACTGCTAAAAGAAGATGATTGTTACACATTTATTATATTTCCCCAACTGGAATCTTATATCATTCCCTTTACTCTTGCTTTGTTTTCAATTGGTTTTGGGGTCATAATAATACCATTTCTAACTCTTCTTATTTTGTGTTCAATTGTCTATTTGAGAAGGACTTCGCTAGCGTTTTATCCAGCTGAAGAAAGAATAGTTATTACAAGATTACTGTTAACTAAAACGCTTTCTTATAAGTATTTCTATTCTACAGGGCCATTACAATTATATATATGTCAGGAAGATGAGGAGAGTGCATGGACCCTAAATGTCAAAGGTTTAATATGATCCGGATGCTGAATTGCTTACTGCTAATTCCTTATCTGTATTAATGGAATTAAGAGAACTGATTAATGAAAATGAGTTGTATTATGCAGGTGCCCGAATAGAAATTCTCTATAAATGTTTACTTGCTAATGCATCAAGTAAACATTTAACGTAAAATATCTCTATGATTGATGCTTTGATTTCCATCTCTCATACTTACCACGCAAAAGTGACACAGCATTAAGACCCCCTCTTTTCTGACCAAAAAACTGCAAAACCAGATAGGGCTTTCGTTTGTCCGTGGGTTTGGCTACCATCAGAAACGCACTAGTGGCTCGTTGTTCGCCACAGCGTTTGTCTCCTCCCGCAGTAGAACCAGCTTCCAGTGCACGCATCAGAATTTCATCAATACGCAGAGAATCCTGTTGTCCCTGTATCACAGCATCCAGAATAGCTTTTAATTCTTCCTCTGAAGCCAAAGTATTGCCTTGTACAGAAACGCCTGCAGCTGTCAATGTGCCATGAGAGGTATGGGTAGCCGCACCTGTATATGTGGCAGGTGTAGCGAGGTGGGAAAGAGTAACAACAGCATATTGTTGTTTTTCGGGATCAAATAACGGATCATGCAAAGCTGCAATAATTTTTTCGGGAGACGCTCCAGCTTCAATCATGTTAAGTCCTTTACGTCTGGCATCTTTGTTACTCATCGCTTGTACTATAATAGCACCTTTACCTGGTATAATCTGTCCAATGCCATAGCAATTATAGGTACAAGAGGCTCCTGCTATGCCAATTTCTTTTGTAACAGGATCTACAATAATAATAGACCAGGTGGCTAAGGTCGTTGTGGAAATACTAAGAAAACAGGCCAGAAGTACACTAAATCGCATAGGATCAGATTGGTATAGTTTCCCTGTAGATGCGTGATGCTGACTTTCAGTTGCATGAAGTTTGTATTTTTTCAATTAGCTGAAATTAGACTATTTACCGGGATTCCAAAGAACGCTTGGTAGTTAATGGGTAAATTGAGTACTTTGCATCGAAATTCTTAAACATATTTGATACCACATTAACCTATCAAATCTATTCGAATGATTATTGAACCTAGAATACGTGGTTTTATCTGTCTGACAGCACACCCGGAAGGATGTAAGCAGAATGTAGTCAATCAGATTAATTATGTCAAATCCAAAGGCGCAATCAACGGGCCTAAGAAGGTGTTGGTTATTGGGGCTTCTACCGGGTTCGGCTTAGCTTCGCGCATTACCAGTGCTTTTGGAGCAGGTGCTGCTACCATTGGAGTATATTTTGAAAAGCCTCCTGCAGAAGGCAAAACTGCTTCGCCCGGCTGGTATAATACAGCTGCTTTCGAGGCAGAAGCTCAGAAAGCAGGACTATATGCCAAAAGTATCAATGGGGATGCTTTTTCGGACGAGATCAAACAGAAGACCATGGATCTGATCAAGGCAGATCTGGGAACTGTAGATCTGGTGATTTATAGTCTGGCTTCACCAAGAAGAACACATCCTAAAACAGGAGTAGTCTATAATTCGGCTCTGAAACCTATCGGACAAACGTTTACTAACAAAACGGTTAACTTCCATACAGGAGTTGTTTCTGAAATTAGCATCACGCCTGCTTCAGAGGAAGATATTACCAATACTATTGCCGTAATGGGTGGTGAAGACTGGGCGATGTGGATTGAAGCATTAAAAGGTGCTAATCTGCTTTCTCCTGGTGCTACTACTGTGGCTTATTCATACATTGGACCTGCACTGACAGAACCTGTATACCGTAAAGGAACTATTGGTCGTGCCAAAGATGATCTGGAAGCTACTGCTTTTACCATTGCAGATAGCCTGAAAGATATCAATGGACAGGCATATGTTTCTGTAAATAAAGCATTGGTAACCCAGGCCAGCTCTGCCATTCCTGTAATTCCATTGTATATTTCCCTGCTATATAAGGTGATGAAAGAGGAAGGTATCCATGAAGGTTGTATCGAACAGATGCAGCGTTTATTCCAGACTCGTTTGTTTGCAGGATCTGCTATACCAACTGATGAGAAAGGTCGTATCCGTATTGATGACTGGGAAATGAGAGAAGATGTGCAGGCTAAAGTCGCTGCTTTGTGGGAACAGTCTACTACAGAGTCATTGCCTGAGATTGGAGATCTGGCTGGCTATAAAGCCGATTTTATGAATCTGTTTGGGTTTGATGTGGCAGGTGTAGATTATCAGGCTGATGCCAATGAAATGGTTCAGGTACCTGGATTGGTAGAATAATTGCTATTGAACTATAAACATCCTATGAGTACCATAGCTACTATGTATTCATAGGATGTTTTGCATGTATAATGAGTGATTCCTTCCTTTAAAGGCTTACTTACTAAAGCTCTGATTATATTCATAAATACGCTGTATTTCCTGAGAGTACTCTTCTATCTCTGCAGAAGTAAAGTGATGCTCCCGCAAAAAGTCAGTTGTCATCTTGACCGTATTTCCTAACTGGTCAGGATCAAGGATAGTACAGAGTGCATGATCTCTGAGTAGTATATATTGTTTACTCTCGTTGGCAGATGCACCAAAGTGGTATACTCCTACAGATTGATTTTGCAATAGTGTCTGATTACGAATTTCCAGAATATCTGGCTTTTGTGGGTCGCTATCGTTCTTCTGAAGATTTTTACTTACCAGGAACGCTTTGATTTGTTTCAAAATCTGATCCGATTCCTCTGTTCGTAATGAAGCAAGAGTTTGTGCCTTCACAGATATATTTACAAAGACCAGCACTATACAACTTATTATCCAGATTAGAAACTTGTTGCTTTTATACTGGTCATTCATAACTATTCTGAGATTAGACAGTTAAAGATGGCATATAGGAAACTAGCTTGCCAGTTGTACACTGACAGCACTAGGCCCTTTTTCCCGTTGTTCAATCAGAAAGGTTACACGATCATTCTCTTTGATAGGCTGACGGAGTTCTTTTACATGTACAAAAACACTTTGCTGACTGTCTGAATCTTTGATAAACCCATAGCCTTTGGCTTCATTAAAGAAAGTGACTTTGCCTTTTCTCACATCCAATGCCGGATCAGCAGGAGCCTGTCTGGCTACTCCAATCACAATCTCATCCTGCTTGATGGCTCTTTTTTGTTTGGGATCTGGTGGGATAGAGGTAATATTACCATCTGCATCTACATAAGCAAACATTTCTTCTACACTTTTTCCTTTATCTGAGTGGGTCTTTCGTTCGGCTCTTTTTTCTGCTTTATCCTGTTTCTTTTTTTGTTTTTTTACTACGTTTTCTTTCTTATTATACGTTTCTCTGGATTTTGCCATAAGGGATTGATTTGTTGTTTTAAGGTGATATAAATACGGTAGGCCTTCATATACCGGGTAAAGAATTGAAACGAATACCCGTAAAAAAATGCGTTGCTGTAATAATAACACTTTATTACTCTAATTAGTTTGGCTTTGCATCAATATATCCAATTATATAGACATATATTACACTATTTTTTGGATAAATAGCTATTTTGGTGATTTTCTTTTTTGTTGACGAAACTGCGTTGTTCCAGGGGCTTATTTTCAAAATATATATTAATGTAAGTTTTTTATTTTCAGTTAATTACCATACCTTTAAAGATGTCATTTTAAAAAACTGTTTAATGCAACAAGGTACCGTAAAATTTTTTAATAATCTGAAAGGATTCGGATTCATTAAGTCAAACTCTTCCAATGAAGAGATTTTTGTTCATGTTTCAGGCTTGATTGATGAGATCAAAGAGAACGATAAAGTTACCTTTGATGTAGAGAAAGGAAAGAAGGGTTTAAATGCCGTGAATGTTCAACTGGCTTAATATAACCTACTTTAGATTATATTATCTCAAACAAATAAACCCCTTCTCAGGGGTTTATTTGTTTGAGATAATTCTTATTGAAAATACTACTACTAAATTTTTTCTATCAGAACATTCCCTGTTCCTGTCAATAGCCAATTAATATTGACATCGTATACCTGTTGAAATTTGTCAAGTAACTTCGTGCTAGGCTTACGTATACCTCGCTCCAATATTGCGATATTGACAGGTTTACTGCCTAGTTTCTGTGCAAAGTCAGTCCGTGTCAAACCCGCAATTCGGGTACGAAGGTAATGGATACGGCTTGCAATCGTATTGCTGGCGTTATCCATTGATGGGTTTTTTATAGATGTCATATTACTTAAACGTTTGTACTGACAAATTAGTATACATGCTACTCTATATCTGTAAATTGATAAGAGTAATATACCTGGTTTAAATTACATAGACAGACCTAATTCAATGCCGAATTTTGTTCTTAAAAGCTTTTTTAAGTGGTTATCATCTGTAATTGTATCCTCAAATCGCCGACTGGTTGTTTTTTCGATGAGTTTATTATTGAATATGGTTACTCTACCTGTTTTTGTGGGCTTCGTGCAGATTGTATTTTTGACGAAGTAAGACTCTGGGTTCGTCTGCTTGTATAGGCAAATTTCCTCAAATGCATCTGGGGTGACATGCATCAGATTAAAGATATACTTTTTTTGAAATTTAATCCCATTCGGTGACATAGAAAGTAGAAAGTTTTCATCATTGTATTTTTCTATCTTAAAGAAGTTTCTGCCGTCACTTTGAACACCCGCTCGTATCTCGAGTGGACGAATGAACAAATCGCCGTATCCTACATCTGCAAGGTAATCTTTGTCTGTTTTTACATGTACCAGCATATGGTCAAACTCAGGGCCGGGATTGCCTGCATCGTCAAAAATGCGGGAAGAAATGAGTTTACTTGAAAATCCTATCTTATTGAGAAGCCAGTTGAAAATAAGGTTAAGCTCATAACAAAAGCCACCCCTCATTTGGGTAACTATCTTTTCATATACCTTTTCCAGCTGTAAATCAAAAAGTTGGTTGTAACGAACGTCTAAGTTTTCAAAGGGCACCTGATAGATATGTTGTTCGTGAATAGCTATCAGAGTTTGAGTATCAGGTACAATAGGACCCGAAAAAAGGATTCGTTGTAAATAGCTGGTAATATCCATAACGCTTGATTGCCAAGAAGATAGGAGTATGATATCTATGACAAATAGTAAAAAATGTTATGCCAAAACCGGATGGCTTTTTACAAAAATGATTATTTAGTGTCCTACTTGTCAAGCAATTATGTATGAAAGGAAACTGGTTTTATTCCTTTGTCTCATATTCAGGTACAGAATGTTGCGTGGCATATAGTGCAGCAATGATAAGAGAAGTGACAGTACCTGTCAGAACATATATGAGACTGTTACCCGCTCCTTTGTAATAATACAGGAAGTCAGCACCCTCACGAATATACATGCCCGATTCCAGATAACCTCCTACCAGTATAAAAAAATGAAGGCATAGCAGTGTGTAGATACTATAAAAAGCTTTGTCAGAGCGTGTAAATTGAAGATCGTTTTTGAGGTGTGACAGAACAGGTAAGACAATATATACCAGACTATAACTCATGACGGCTAGCAAAAGTCCAAACATAGTAAAGTCAAAAAGGCTATAAGGAGATGAAGTGGCAATGAGAGGGTATTCATACACCAGGCATAATAAGCCTGTTGGAATGCTGGTAATCAAAAAAGAAAGAACAACTAATTTAAAACTTGTCATAAGTGCAAGATGAAAAACAATAAAAAGGTTTTATCTTCAAGATACATAAGTAATGTACTTTAGCCTCTATTTATAGGAAAGATAAATATCTGGTTAAAAGTATTGAAAGAAACAATAAATCACAATGGGATGAAAGTTGCTGTGTAAACTTTTATACCCAAACAGCTTTGCCTCGTATAACCTGTACTAACATAGAATGAATTTTCAGACTATAGTTCCTGATAAATCGATTGCTCTTTTTGTAAAAACCATCTGGGTATTTGAAAATATAGATTCTGATATCAAAACCAATCTACCTTTCTTTGCCGATGGTTATCCCGGATTACTATTTCAGCAAACAGCCAATGGCCTAATCGTGAATCCTCACAAAAAGCAGATGCCAGTGTTGTTTCTATATGGACAAACACTTCATCCCATTGAGATGGAAATAGATGGAACCTATCAACTGATTATCTACCAATTGTATCCTTTTGTCTTAAAGAGTTTTTTTGGAGTCACTCCTAGGTCTATTAACGATAATTGTTACGACCTGGCACAACTGAAAGAATTTGATACTCCCACTTTTACCAAACAATTGCTGGCCTGTTCAGAGCTTTCGCAGAGAATAGAAGCATTAACCTCTTTCCTGTATCAGATGTTTCAACTCAAAAAACAAAGTCTCGATTTGACAATCAGACAGGTAATTGAGAAAATTGTTCTTACCAAAGGACAGGAGCCGATTCGAGCTATTGCAGAAGAATTAGAACTTAACCCACGTACCCTTGAACGAAGATTTGTCAGCGAAACAGGATTATTACCCAAACAGTTTGCTCAGATTATTCAGTTTCAGTTGTCACTGGAACAGCTCACGATAAAAGATTATAATAAGCTTACGGATATTGTATACGAAAACGGTTTTGCTGATCAGTCACATTTTATCCGTGTTTTCAAAGCCTATACTGGAAAAACACCCAAAGTTTTTTCAAAAAAATAAGCACAAAATCACCAGCTGTCGTTTTTATTCTATTTTCCGCGTTCCCCATGCACCAACTTTGTGGTATAACTTAAACTTCTTACCACTATGAAGCTCATTATTTTTGGTGCTACCGGGAGTGTAGGCTCCCAACTTGTGAAACAGGCATTAGAACAGGGACATTCTGTAACAGCCTTTACCCGTTCTCCTGAAAAGCTGGCAACTTTTGCTCATAATAATCTGCAAATCGTCAAAGGTGATCTCCAGAATGCCGATGATGTAGAAAATGCCATCCGAAATCAGGACGCGGTATTGTGCGCCATTGGAGATGGTGCCAGTGGAAAGGTACGGGCAACAGGTACCCGACACATTTTGGATGCCATGCAAAAAACGGGTAGTAAACGTTTTATCTGCCAGACTACACTGGGGTTGGGGAACAGTGCGGGTAATCTGAATTTCTTCTGGAAATACATCATGTTTGGCTGGTTGCTCAAAAAGGCTTTTCAGGATCATCAGATACAGGAACGTTATATTTTTGACAGCTCACTGGATTATACTGTTGTACGTCCCAGTGCCTTTACCAATGGTTCGGTGACCAATACCTACAAAGTGGATTTTGATGGAAAGTATAAAAAGCTAAGCCTCAAAATTTCCAGAGCAGATGTGGCGAATTTCATGTTACAGCAATTGCAGAACAGACTTTATTCCCGAAAGGCTGTTAGTATTTCCAACTAGTACATGGTAAAAATCAATTTAGACTTTCTCTACAGTGCATCCTATGAAGTTCCCTGATGCGATCTTACTTGTGGCAACAACCCTGACTGCATTGATGGCAGGGTTGTTTTTTGCCTATTCTGTTTCTGTGTACCTTGGGTTGCAGAAATTGTCTGATATAGAATATATCAAAGCTATGCAATCTATTAATCGTGAAATTCAAAATCCATTGTTCTTTAGCTGCTTCTTTGGAGCGCTACTATTACTTCCCTGGGCTTGTATTCAGCAGTATTCTTTGAATAAGTCCGCATTTCTGGTTTTGTTAGCAGCTTCTGTAGTGTATGGCATTGGTGTGTTTGGGGTAACAATAGTAGCTAATGTTCCATTGAATAACCAGTTGGATGCTTTCTCACTTTCAACTGCTAGTTCGGAACAGATACACACACAAAGATCTTTATTCGAAGGCCGATGGAATATCTGGAATCATGTCCGGACAGTGGCATCTGTAGTAGCTGTAATGGCAGCTATTGGAGCTTGTCTGGTTCGTAAAGGGAATTAGTTTTACATTTGTCGTATGGAAAATATTCCCATACGAAGTATTACCACTGTCTCTAAGGAATCGATTCTGTCGGATAGCTTTAGTATACGGGATGTACAGGATGTGTTTGGTGGCAAAGACAGCATGCAGGATACACACAGGCATACATTCTTTTACATGTTGGCTTTACAGAAAGGAGCAGGATCTCATGAGATAGACTTTATTCCGTATGAAGTCTCTGACAATACTATTTTCTTTATGCGCCCTGGCCAGGTGCATAAACTTACACTAAAAGCTGGTAGTACAGGATATCTGATGCAATTCACAATAGCTTTCTATTCGCCTCAGGATCATAAAGCCAGTCATGTATTACGTAGGGTAGGATCGATTAATTCTTATCAGTTGAATGACCAGAATTTTGAGAAACTGTTTTCTGTATTGAGGTATATATTTCAGGAATATACTGACCAACAAGAAGGATTTCAGGAAGTGATTAAGGCAAATCTGGGCATTTGTTTTATTGAACTTCTTCGACAGAATAATCAAAAGAGTTCGGCGAGTACAAACCTGTATGGACAAGAACGCCTGGAGGAATTACTTGAATTGTTAGAAACCCATGCTACCACTCATAAGCAGGTATCTGACTACGCAGATATGTTGAATTTGTCTGTCTACCAGTTAAATGCTATTACCAAATCCATGTTGGGCAAAACTTGTTCCGAACTCATTACAGACTACTGTATTCTGGAAGCTAAACGCTATCTGCTGGCTACTTCCAATCAGGTCAATCAGATAGCGTATTATCTGGGATATGAAGATACTTCCTACTTTATCCGGTTCTTTAAAAAACACACAGGCTATTCACCAGAAGCCTTTCGGCATAATTTCAGATAAGTGCTGTTGAACTGCATTTTTGTCCTATCATACACTTACTCATTGATACTACTTTTGAGATAAATAAAATGATTCTCAAAAGCAATTTCCTGTGTATGAAAACAAAGTTAAAATTAATTGCATCTTTCAAGATCTGGATTGTTATCTATCCTTCCATTACCCTATTTCTTTATTTCTTCGGTGAGGCATTGGCGGCATTGCCTTTGTATCAGCGGACGTTTTTACTAACCATATCATTAGTCCCCTGGATGGTGTTTGTAGGTGTACCTTTTGTGGAGTCTGTCCTTCGACTAATTGTTACACGAGATGATAAAAGCTAAATCACAAAGAAACTACACGAATAGTTTGTATGTAGTCAATTCTTTATTCACTGACAACTTAACCATTAGTATAAAACACCATGAATATAAATCCGAATTGGGACGAACGATATAAAGAGCAAGAGTTTGCCTATGGCAAAATACCTAATCTGTTTTTTAAGGAGTGGCTTCTGAAGTTTATGCCTGGCACTATCCTAATGCCCGCAGATGGAGAAGGTCGCAATGGGGTATTTGCAGCACAGCAAGGATGGAAAGTCACTTCCTTTGATCAAAGTATAGAAGGACAAGCCAAAGCCCTGCAACTGGCAAAGGAAAATAGCGTGAGTCTGGAGTATATTGTAGGGGATTTGGAACACCTTGCGTTTAAATGCGAGTCATTTGATGCTATTAGCCTTATCTATGCCCATTTCTCCGCTGAAAAGAAGTCCCTATTTCACAAAAAGCTGGACACGTTTCTGAAACCGGGTGGAATCGTAATTCTGGAAGCATTTAGCAAAAAACATATACACCTTGTGAAACAGAATCCCAAAGTGGGAGGACCAAAGGATGTGGCTATGCTGTATTCTAAAGAAGAGATACTGGCTGATTTTCAAAACTATGAATTGCTATTACTAGAAGAAGAAGATGTTATGTTAGAAGAAGGGAAATACCATAACGGCAAAGGATCTGTAATCAGATTCGTTGGGAGAAAGATGGTTTAGAGTATAGATAAAGAATGTGAGTTACTTTTGCAAACCAGTAGTATACATTTGTGTAGTACTGGTTTGTATTGGTCGTGGTATATAACTTTTGTAGTCCTTTAATAGAAATGAACCTTCTGATTCTTCTACACTGTCTGTTGAGTTTTAATTTTGCTACTAATCCTGTTAATATCAGTACGAGGTATTTTACACAGAAAAAGTATTTCTTCTCGGACCAGAAACATGCAGATACTTTCTGTCTTCAGATGATTGTCAATTCAACAGATTATGAGAATGCAAAGGTTTATTTTTATATCAAAGATTATAAAGGAAAACGCATTTTCGCTGACACATTAAAAGGATTGTCTCTGTATACCTACTCTGCACAAACTAATGAAGAGAATCCTGGTTTAACCAAAGAAAAACTGCTAAATGGATTCTATGACTTTTTTGATAAAAAGCATTTCCATAAACTTCCTATACAAAAAGATATAGAATATGCAGAAGAGGAGGAACTGGTAGATCGTCAGACATGGGAGGCTATACAAAATAATCCTAATCAGGTTGCCTTTACGTACACTATTTTAGAGGAATCTATTGTCAGTATAGTTTATATAAAAGCTGCCAGGAGAGTAGTTAAATTTTAAGTGTTCCCATCAGTAACATTTGATCAAAGCGGGGAGTAACGCGATCATCTTATGCAGTAATAAGCTCAGCAATTACATTGTTTTTGCTAACAGCAACTCCTTGCGGATTATTAGTGAAAGTGTTTTCATCTTTTTGAAAAGTTAAAAAGAGCCAGTCTGATAACTGTAATTTTACTTAACTACTCGTTTATGGCAATTGATAAATAATTCGGGCTCAAGCTTGTCTATGTCTTTCCAAACACTAAACGCAATAATGTACCTTTGAGTACTCTCGTCTTTTTTCGCAATACCTAATACTGCCCCTTTTTTGATGACCTCTCCTTTCTGAAAAAAAACTTTTTTTAGTTTAGAATACACAAAAAGTTGTTCTTTTTTCTTTATACCTACTAGTAATAACCCTGTAATTTCGGCTATTACTAGTAAATGTCCTTCATGTGTATTTATAACCAGAGAATCCTTATCAGATTTAATCATAGCATTTCTGGATGGTTGTCCCATATAAAATAAAGGCTCTTTTCTAATTTCTATATATCCATTTGAAATTGGACAACTACATTCAGAATATGTTTGGAACGTTGCAGGAAGGGTGGTTATAAAGGGAATAATAAAAAATAGAGACAAGTAGTGTTTAGACGTCATTCTTTGATTGGTAGATAGTAGATTGTGTTTGTATAAAGTACTAAAGACTATTTCTGTCTATCTATGATTTAAATGATTTTTTTTAGAAATACTTGCAACCTTTGGGGTTTAGTGTGGGTCATGATAAAAAACGACAAAAACATGAAACACCTGTTTTTCGTGGCTATACTTTTAGCCTTTACCCAATGTAATACAAATTCTGTTTCACCAGCAGAAAAATATTCCAGTACAGACTTGGTTGGACGCTGGGTATGGGTGCAATCATCAGGGGGTATTGCAGGTACTACTAATACTCCTGCATCTACCAACGAAACAATTGAGGTGGAATTTACAACGGATGCGCATCAGCGTATCTATAAAAATGGTCAGTTAATTTCAGATCTCACTTACCAGATTATACAAGATACCAGTATGTATACAGGCAAAATAGCCTCTCAGATTGACTATGGTCACGGAGGCTTTAGAACAAGTTATGATTTTGACAAAGGTGACTTAATTCTTGCACAAGAGTGCTTTGATTGTTTTGTGAGCCGATATACTCGTAAAACATCTGGTAATGATTAAAGGGTAGAAGATTCTTTCAAACAGCTATACATTTTTCTTTACCCACTAAATAAAATATACTTTATTTAGTGGGTATTTTTGTTGTCTTATAGATAACAAATACTATAAAGTCCTCATTTTTTGATTGAACTGTAGGTGTTAACTTTTTTCAGTTATGTATTTAGAGGTTACTTATAAAAAGAACCCTAAATACACTAAGACAAAAGATTTACTGTTTTCCGCCAGGAAACAAACTCATATCCGGTTTGTATACCCATGTCTCGGATGTACAGGATACTATAATCTGACTTTTGAGTTTATCTTCAATACCTGCCAGATCATCCTGTATATTTTCGGTTTGAGCAAATTCTTCAAAGCTTTCCAGCCCTATAAAAATAGTTAGCAGATTGAGTTCAGTTCCATCTACTGCTTTAAAAACGAGAAATGTCTTAACTGGGCGAGTGGAATAAACGGCCTTGAGCTTCTCAATTACTTGCTGACCCTGGTCTATGTGAGTGACCTGAAGCGTTATGACCCGTAAAAAGCGTGACTTTAGGCCATTAGTGGTGTTGATGCTTAACTGAGGCAGAGCTATTAGCTTATATCCTGTCAGATAGTCGCCAAATGGAAATGTGTGCAACTGGTTGTCTGCCTGATCGTCAGCGGGCTTGATGGAGTTGTCAAAATCTTTCCAGCTGTGATCAAAAGTGGCGTCTACAAAATATCCGTTTCTTGGCCCCGACAAGACATACCATCCATACCAACTCCACGGGTCTTTATTGGCCTGATGCCATAACAAATGTTTCTTATACCCCTCTTCAAATTTGTGCTCCTGCTGGGAATTGGGCTTCCATACTGAAAAATGAGCAATAGCACCTTGAGCCAGTAAATACTCGGGTAGTGTCAGAAGCAGAAAATACAAAATACCTTTCATTTGTGATTTGTTTTTTCAGCAAAGAAACCGTCTGAAACAGTATGAAAATTGTATAAAAATGAACTAGTAACCCTGTGCGAAATAGGTACTGATTGTGTGAGGCGTATGAAAATAGTTCTTGGGAGACTGGCCTGTAAAAGTTTTGAAGATGCGTATCAGGTGTGATTGATCAAAAAACTGATTCTCATAACTGCATTCTGTCAGTTTCTTTTCCGGATGTTGTTGTCTGTAGTCAATAAAGTGGTTGATCTTTATAATGCTACTAAACTCTTTAGGTGTAATACCTACCCATTGCCGAAAAATAGTGTCCAGATAGCGTTGTGAAACACCTGTTTTCTGACGGATTGACTCTACTTTTATATTCCCTCTTATACTACTAGACAATTTGCAAAAAGGATAAAAAAATAGAGTCAAAAAGGAGAGCTTTGTAGTGACCAAACTAACAAAACTATTCCCGATGACTCTATTGGATAAAATTACACGATTACCAGGA